>NZ_RZRT01000049.1:0-40660 GCF_003998295.1 Mesorhizobium sp. M7A.F.Ca.US.011.01.1.1 | reverse complement strand
ACCCTACTCCGCCCCACCCTACTCCGGCGATGGCACCGGCGGCCGTGATGTCAGCGCCGTGCCGAAGGCGGCGACAACGACGGCTGCGATCCCGGCCAGTTGCGTTGCGGTCAGGCTTTCATGCAGGAACAGGAAGCCGGCCAGTGCGCCCAGCCCCGGCTCCAGGCAGGTCAGCGTGCCGTAGATGCGCGCCGGCATGCGGGTCAGCGCCACCATCTCCAGGAAGAATGGCAACGCGCTGGAAAACAGGCCGACGAGCAGCGCGCTGACCAGGATCGACGGCGCCAGCAGCGCGGTTCCCGCCTGCGCGACGCCGAAGGGCAGCACCAGCACAGCGGCGATGGCCATGCCGTAGGCGGTGGTGCGGGTGCCAAGCTCCGCGCCGGCCTTCTGGGCCAGCACGATGTAGAGCGCCCAAAACCCGCCGGCCGCCAGCGCCAGCATCACCCCGATCGGGTCAAGCGGCGCGACAGAATGGACGAAAGGCGACAACAGCAGGATGCCAGCCACCGCCAGCGCGATCCAGGCAAAGTCGCTGGCGTGCCGCGAGCTCAAGGTCGCCACCAGAAGCGGGCCGGTAAACTCCAGCGCCACCGCGATGCCGAGCGGAATCCTGGCCAGCGCTGCGTAGAACAGGAGATTGAGCGCGGCCAGCGTCACCCCATAGGCGACCAGCCACGGCATGGTGGCACGCGAGGGCCGCATCTGCCAGGGCCGCAGCACCGCGATCAGCATCAGCGCACCGATGACCAGCCTAAGCGTCGTCGTGCCTTGCGCGCCGATCTGCGGGAACAGGCCCTTGGCGAAGGTGGCGCCGATCTGGATCGACACCATGGCGCCCATCAGTGCCGCGACCGGCAAGGGCGCTGCTTCGCGACTGGCAATCGGCGTCGATGTCACGTGATCCCATCCTCCATACCGCCGGGTCCAAACCCGACCGGCGCATGGAGATAGGGCGAACCGGCCGGCCTGTCGTGAGGCAGCGGCAACTGGCTGCTAGGGCAAGGACTGCAGGCACGCTATGAGCCTCCCGGGCCGCGAAGCGTTCATTGCCGCGGCGGACAAGGAGTAGCTGGAGATGATCCTGTAGGTGTGAGAGCGCAACGACAACGCTTTAGGCGGTGGCGGCCGAGCGCTTGAAGACGATGGTGACCCGCGTACCCTCGCCAGCGCTCGACTTCACATCGAACTCCGCCTTGGCATTCTCGGTTAGCGAGCGGGCAATCAGCGCGCCGAGCTTGCCGCTCTTGGGCCAGCTCTCGCCGTCCGGCAGGCCGATGCCGTCATCGGCGATCACGATGCGGCAGCCATCACCGTCAACGATGCTGTGCAGCGTGATCGTGCCGCCGTCGCGTCCCTGGAAGGCATGTTTGAGCGCATTGGTCATAAGCTCGTTCACCACCAGCCCGGTCGGCATGGCGACATTGATCGACACCGGATAGGTATCGACCTTCATGTCGAGGCGGATGCCCTCGACCGCATGCGAGTTCATCACCGCCGACGCGATCTGGCTGAGATAGATACCGAGATCGACCTCATCCTTGCCATCGTCCCCCGACAGCGTCTGGTAGAGGATCGCCAGCGCATCGACGCGACCTGCCAGCCTCTCGAAACGCTTCTGATCCGGTTCGGCCGCGTTTCGCGTCTCCATCCGGATCAGCGCGGTGATCATTTGCAGATTGTTCTTCACCCGGTGCTGCAGTTCGCGCAGCAGCGTGTCCTTCTCGCGGATGCGCTCATCAATCGATCGCGCATCTTCGGTTTCGCCATGGGCAGAGACGTCGACCAGCGCCACCAGCCGGAAGCAGGCCTTGCCATTGTCGTCCTCGATGACGTTGGAATAGACGTCGACGATCGCCGGTTGGTCTTCTGTCCGTTCCAGCCGGAACGTGCCGATGAAATCGGTGTCCTCGACCACGGCCTCGAACAGCGGCCGGTCCTTCTGCTTGTGCAGGCCGGTGCCGGAAAGCGCCGCCCAGTGTTGCCGAGCTAGCGTCGCCGCCTTGAGGCCGGACAGTTTCTCGAATTCCGGATTGGCATAGACGACACGCTCCTTCGCACCGAGGTCGGAGACGGCAATGGCGATCGGCACCTGGTCGAGGAACTTCTTGAACTGTTCGCTTTCCAGCGCGCTGGCAAGGTCCGGCGTTTCGAGCAGCTGCCCGACCGCTTCGGCCTTCTGTGTATCGGATGTCATCTGCGGCGCCTGTGCTGTGTAATCACCATCAATAACAGCGATACGATCACGCCGCCATCGCCAAAGCACGAGGCGGCATTTCGCGCGCCGCCACGAGCGGTGTGTCGCACAATCTCGAAATCTGCGTAGCCGCCTCGAAATACTTGACCGAAGCCTTGGAAACCGCTCAGGCCGCCGGCTTCGACGCCAGCCGTGGACCGGTCTTGAGGTCGACGATCTCTGGCTTGGCACTGTCCACCGCGCCGTCCCAACCGCCGCCGAGCGCCTTGTTGAGGGCGATGTAGTTGGTCGCCAGCAGGACGCGGCTTTGCAGCAGCGAGTCCTCGGCCGAGTAGAGAGAGCGCTGGGCGTCGAGCACATCGAGAAGGCTGGTCTCGCCGGCCTTGTAGAGCGTGCCTTCGAGACTTGCCGCCTCGCCATAGGACTTCGCCGACGAGGCGAGCTTGCCGATCCGGATGCGCTCCTGCGACAACAGCACCAGCGCGTTCTCGACATCCTCGAGCGCCGTCAGCACCGAAGACCGGTATGCGATGAAATATTGATCGCGCTGCGCCTTGGCGACCTCGACGGCGGCCTGCAATTGGCCGGCATTGAACAACGGCACGCTGAGCGTCGGCCCGAACGACCAGCCAATCGACGAATTCTTGCCGAGATCGCCGAGCTTCAGCGCCGCCGTGCTGATGTCTCCCGTCAGGCTGACGGAGGGATAGCGGGCGGCTTCGGCCTGGCCGACTTTGGCGGTGTATTGCGCATATTGGCGCTCCGCCATGCGCAAATCGGGCCGCGACAGCAGGAGGTCGGCGGGAATTCCGGTGGGCATCGGCAGGCGTGGTGCAGGGATTGGCGCGACCCGCTTCAGCCGCTCGTTGAGCGAGGCAGGCGGCCGGCCGGCCAGCACCGCGAGACGATGCACGGCCTGGGCATAGCTTGCCTCCAGTGTCGGCACCGCGGCTTCGGTGCTCGCTGCCTGCCCCATCGCCTTGGCGACATCGGCGGCGGTCGCCGTGCCCGCCTGCGCCATGGTGCGGGTAAGTTCGGCGGTCTGCCTTTGCGACGCGGCCGAACGGCGGGCGAGCGCGATGCGGGCCTGGTAGCCGCGCGCCTGGGCATAATAGGAAGCGACATCGCCGACCAGGGTGAGAAGCGTCGAGCGCAGTTCCTCCTGCGAGGCGTCCAGCCCATAGCGGGCAGCCTCGACGCCCCTGCGGTTGGCGCCGAACAGGTCGAGTTCCCAGCTGGCGTCAAAGCCGGCCTGATACTCGCTGTAGGTGGCATCAGAGCCAGACGTGGCTTCTGACGACTTGTTGCGGGAGACCGAGCCGGAGCCCTCGGCCGACGGCAGCAACGTGCCTGCACTCTGGCGATAGCTGGCGCGCGCCTCGCGGATTTTTGCCTTGGCGGTGGCGACATCGAGATTGCCGGCAACCGCTTCCTCGACAAGCGTGTTCAACTCGGGATCGCGCAGCCGCTGCCACCATTTCGACAGTTGCGCCGGCTGGGCAGGCTTTGGCTTCTGGCCGCTCCAGCTTGCAGGCATCGCCAATATCGGCGTCTGATAATCCGGGCCGACGACGCATCCCGCGAGCAGGACAGCGGTAAGCATAGGCGCAAGGAGCCGCCTCGCGGCCACCGAGCCACGTTCCAAGCCTGTCATGTGAAGTTTTCCTTATTGCTGGTTGACCGTCACCGGCGTCTCGCCCGTATCTGGTTTGGCCGCCCTGCCCTTGAAGATGCGTCGCACCGTGACGAACAATAGCGGTACCAGGAACACGCCGATGACCGTCGCCGCGATCATGCCGCCCATCACGCCGATGCCGACGGAGTTCTGCGCGCCCGAGCCCGCGCCGCTGGCAATCGCCAGCGGCAGCACGCCGAGGATGAAGGCCAGAGACGTCATCAGGATCGGCCGCAGCCGCTGTCGTGCTGCCTCAAGTGTCGCCTCGACCAGCCCCATCCCGGCGGTCTGCCGCTCGATGGCGAACTCGACGATCAGGATGGCGTTCTTGGCGGCGAGACCGATCGTGGTCAGCAGGCCGACCTTGAAATAGACGTCGTTGGACTGGCCGAACAGGCTTGCCGCCAGCAGCGCGCCGAAGATGCCGATCGGCACCGACAGCATGACCGCGAACGGGATCGACCAGCTCTCATAAAGTGCTGCCAGGCAAAGGAACACCACAAGGGCCGAGATCGCATAGAGCGACAGTGCTTGGTTGCCGGAAAGCTTCTCCTGGTGCGACAGCCCTGTCCATTCGTGGGAATAGCCGGCAGGCAGTTGCGCGACAAGCTTGTCGATCTCGTCCATGGCGGCACCCGAGCTGACGCCCGTGGCCGCCGCTCCCTGGATCTCGACCGCCGCCGAACCATTGTAGCGCTCCAGCCTGGGCGAACCGAATGTCCAATGGCTGGAGGCAAAGGCCGAGAACGGCACCATCGCGCCGCTGGCATTGCGGACCTGCCATTTGTCCAAATCTTCCGGCTGCATGCGGAAGTTCGGGTCCGACTGCAGATAGACCGGTTTCACCCGCCCGCGATCGATGAAGTCGTTGACGTAGTCGCTGCCCCAGGCGGTCGAAAGCGTGTTGTTGATGTCGGCCAGGCTGACGCCCAACGCGCTGGCTTTTTCCTGGTCGATGTCGACCGAGAATTGCGGCTGGTCTTCCTGCCCGTTGGGCCTTGTGTTGGCGAGCACCTTGCTCTGCCCGGCCAGGGCCAGAAGCTGGTTGCGCGTCTGGATCAGCGCGTCATGGCCCGCGCCGTTGACGTCCTGCAGGTAGAAGTCGAAGCCGTTGGTGTTGCCGAAGCCCTGGATGGCTGGAGGCGCAAGCGCAAAGACCTGAGCATCCCTGATCTTCGAAAACGCGCCCATTGCCCGGCCGGCGATTGCCTGTGCGGCCGAAGCCGGCGATTTGCGCAGGTCGAAATCCTTCAGCCGCACGAAAGCGATGCCGACATTCTGCCCTGCGCCGCCGAAGCCGAAGCCGGAGGCGGTGAACACCCCGTCGACGACGTCCTTCTCCTGGTTGAGATAATGGTTGGTCACCTCTGCCAGCACGCGCTCCGTGCGATCCTGCGTCGCGCCGACCGGCAGCTGCACGCTGGTGATCAGGATGCCCTGGTCCTCTTCCGGCAGGAACGAACTCGGCAGCCGGGCAAACATCCAGCCCACGGCAACGACGATGGCCAGGAACACGACGAGGAAGCGCCAGGACCGGTTGATGATGCCATGCGAGCCGTCACGATAGGCAAGCGTGCCGCGATCGAAGACCCGGTTGAACCAGCCGAACGGACCGGTCTGCGTCGCATGGTCCTTGGGCGGCCGCAGGATCGTGGCGCAAAGTGCGGGCGTCAGCACAAGGGCGACCAACACGGACAGCACCATCGCCGAGACGATGGTCACCGAGAATTGCCGGTAGATAATGCCGGTCGAACCGCCGAAGAAAGCCATCGGCACGAACACGGCCGAAAGCACGGTGGCGATGCCGATCAGCGCGCCGGTGATTTCGTGCATCGACTTGCGCGTCGCCTCTTTCGGCGGCAGGCCCTCTTCCTGCATCACGCGTTCGACATTCTCGACCACGACGATGGCGTCGTCGACCAGCAAGCCGATCGCCAGCACCATTGCGAACATGGTCAGCGTGTTGACGGAATAGCCGAACAGCGACAGCACGCCGAACGTGCCGAGCAGCACCACCGGCACGGCAATCGTCGGGATGATCGTGGCGCGCAAATTCTGCAGGAAGATGAACATCACCAGGAACACCAGCACGATCGCTTCGGCCAGCGTCTTGACCACCTCCTCGATCGACAGCCGAACGAAAGGCGAAGTGTCGTAGGGATAGACGACCTCGACGCCTTGCGGGAAGGTCGAGCTCAGCCGGGCGATCGTCGAACGCACCGCCTCGGCGGTGTTGATGGCGTTGGCGCCGGTCGCCAAATTGACGGCGACGCCAGCCGCCGGCTTGCCGTTGTAATTGGCCTGTGTCGTATAGCTTTCGGCGCCGAGTTCGACGGTGGCGACGTCGTTGAGGCGTACCAGCGAGCCGTCCGTCTGGCTCTTCAGGATGATGTTGCGGAACTGTTCGGCGGTCTGCAGCCGGCTCTTGGCCGTCACCGTGGCATTGAGCTGCTGGCCCTTGCGCGCCGGCAGGCCGCCGAGCTGGCCGGCCGAAACCTGCGTGTTCTGCGCCTCGATCGCCGAGGCCACGTCGCTCGGCATCAAGGCGTATTTGGCGAGCTTGTCGGGGTCGAGCCAGATGCGCATGGCATAGCCGGAGCCGAACAGCTGCGTCGAGCCGACACCCTCGACGCGCTTCAGCGTGTCGTTGACGGTGGCATCGACATAGTCGGCGAGATCGGTCGAGTTCATCTTGCCGTCGGTCGACACGAAGCCGATGACCATCAGGAAGCCGGTCGAGGATTTGGAGACGGTGATGCCGTTGCTCTGCACCACCTGCGGCAGCTGCGACTGCACCAGCTGCAGCTTGTTCTGCGTCTGCACCTGGGCGGTATCGGGATCGGCTGATGTGGTGAAGGTCAGCGTGATCGAGGCCGAACCGGTCGAGGTCGAGGTCGCCGTCATGTAGTCGAGATTGTCGATGCCGGTCATGCCCTGCTCGATGACCTTGGTCACCGAGTTCTCGACGGTCTGCGCGTCGGCGCCCGGATAGGTGGCGCTGATATTGACCGTGGTCGGCGCGATCTGCGGATATTGCGAGATCGGCAGCGAGGTGAGCGCCAGAAGCCCGCCCAGCATGATCACGATGGCGATCACCCAGGCGAAGATCGGCCGGTTGATGAAGAATACGGACATCGCTCAGTTCCCGGTCGCGGCGGCAGGC
This sequence comes from Mesorhizobium sp. M7A.F.Ca.US.011.01.1.1, assembly GCF_003998295.1. Classification (NCBI taxonomy): domain Bacteria; kingdom Pseudomonadati; phylum Pseudomonadota; class Alphaproteobacteria; order Hyphomicrobiales; family Phyllobacteriaceae; genus Mesorhizobium; species Mesorhizobium sp. M7A.F.Ca.US.011.01.1.1. The sequence goes on along the minus strand of NZ_RZRT01000049.1, from coordinate 33,625 downwards.
GCCGGTTTCGCCGCATTGGACGCGGCCGGCGCGGCGGACGTGCCCTGCCCGCGATCCTTGACCTCGCCTGTCGTCTCGTCGATCGTCACTTCGACGCCCGTTGCATCGCCGCCGGGGCGCACCAGCTGCATGCCCTCGACGATGACACGGTCGCCGTCGCCGACACCCGAATCCACCAGCCAGTTGTTGCCGACGCTGTTGCGCACCGCGAGCACGCGCGTCTCGACCTTGCCCTGCGCATTGATGACCATGGCGGTGGCCTCGCCCTTGGTGTTGCGGCTGACGGCGCGCTGCGGCACCAGGAAACTGTTCTGCGCGACGCCCTCCTCGACCAGCGCCCGCACATACATGCCGGGCAAAAGCAGGCGGTCGGGATTGGGGAATTCGGCCCTGAGCGCGAAGGTGCCGGTGGTCTGGTCGACATTGGCGCCGGCGAATTCCAGCTTGCCGGTCTGTGTGTAGATGGTGCCGTTCTCGAGCTTCAGCTTGACGCTGACATTGGGGCCGCTGAACTTCAGCCGCCCTTCCGAGATCGCCTGGCGCAGGTTGAGCAGGTTGGTGCTCGACTGTGTGACGTCGACATTGATGGGATCGAGGGCACGGATGGTCGTCAGCACAGTGTCCTGGTTGGCGGTCACCAGCGCACCCGGCGTCAGCGTGGACTTGTCGATGCGCCCGGCGATCGGCGCGGTGATCGAGGTCCGGTCGAGGCTGATGCGCGCGGTCTCGGCACTGGCCTTGGCCGAGGCGACATCGGCTTGCGCCTGTGCCAGCGTGGCGGCGGCATCGTCATAATCCTGTTTGGAAACAACGTTCTGCTTCAACAGACCGGCATAACGGTCGAACTTGGCCTGTGCGGTGGGCATCGCCGCTTGCGCCTTCTGCTGTGCGGCGACCGCGCTGTCATACGACGCCTTGTAGCTCGCCGGATCGATGAGGTAGAGCGGTTGTCCAGCCGCCACCTCGCTGCCCTCCTTGAACAGGCGCTGCTGGATGATGCCGTTCACTTGCGGGCGCACCTCGGCAACCAGCGAGGCCGCCGTGCGTCCCGACAGCTCGGCGGTGATCGCCACCGATTGCGGATGCAAGGTGACGACACCGACTTCCGGTTTGCCGGGCGCGCCCATGCCGGCGGGGGCGCTGCCCTCCTGCGAGCAGGACGCCAGCAGAAGAGTGGCGGCGAACATCGCGACCCAGGGCGCCAGACGGCGTGCCGAAAAACGAGGCTGGCTAGACTTGGAAATCATGGCCTGGATCTTTCCCTGGAGTTGCGTACGCGCTGGCAATGGACCGCTTGGTCGAGGGCATGCCGATCCATATGATGATAGGCCGCACCCGTCGGCGGGCGGCGACGAGCAATGCTTCGAAGCGGCTCATGTCGCGCTCCTTCTCGTCGGCCGGAGCTGCTCGAAGGTCGAGTAGCTGGCCGCGATGCCCACCAACATCATTATGCCGATCAGCGAGGACATGCCAAGCGCCTTGCCGGAGTTCACGCGATCTTGCGGTCATGATGTCCATGGCTGTCGAGCGGCTGCGAGAGCGGAAGCGACAGCCGCCAGGCGGCGAAGCGCAGGCGGATCGCGCCCTTCAGCGTGTCGGCCGGCAGAGCCAGTGGCAGGCCGCGTCCGGACAGCGGAAGACCCCGTCCGGACAGCGGAAGACCGCGTCCGGCATGGTCGAGTGACAATCTCGGGCTGGCGGACGCGAGCAGCCGCAGCAGTATCATGGCTTCCCACATTGTCGTGCTTCCGTTTGATTTGAACTGGGCATGATTTGAAAAACAGGGATGGCGAGGATACGCCCGCCATCCCTGAAAGAGACCGGCCGGCCCGAGAACGGGTTGGGTACCGGGCCGGCCGGCGCAGCCGGTCAGAGTTCTCAGCCGTTCCCGGGCTGGGGCGGCGGACTGCCATCGTTGGGCAGACCTCGGGGGCCGGCTGCATCATCCGGCGGACCACCCCAGGGACCGGGGGTTGGTCCGTGGGGACGTTCCGCCGAAGCGAGGATTTCGAGCTGTTCGGGCGTCAGCTTGGCGCGCAGTGCCGCGATCGCGTCTTTCAGCTTGCCGGCCGAAACCGCGCGGGCCGTGACGTCGTCGGCCAGTTTTTCCTGGAAGGCGAAGGGATCGCGCTTGCCGTCAGGGCCGGCTGAGTCGGAGCCCTTCGCTTCAGGACCGCCGGAGCCATCAGGACCACCGGGCCGCCCATGATCGGGCCGTGGCGGCGCCAGCACGGCCTGCAGCGCGCTGGTGTAGTCGCGCCAGGCGTCGAGCTGTTCGGAGCGGATGCCGACGCGGGTCTCGAGCGCGGCCAGCCGGGCGGCCAGCATGAATTCCGGCGGCGGACCCATGCGGCGGGGGCCAAAGCCTTCCGGTCCAAAACCTCGCGGGCCAAAACCCTGCGGACCATGCCGCATCGGCCCGTGCGGGCCGGGTCCGGCCATCGGGCCATGGTCGGGTCTATCCTGCATTGCCCCACTCTGCTGGGCCATGACCGGTGGCGGCTCGCCGGGGGCGGCACCCGGATCGCGCTGTGCCGCCAGCACGGGGTGAATTGCGGCGACGGAAAACAGGCCGAGCGCAAGAAGTCTGCTTCGCATGACGGTGTTCCTTTCTCTCATGCTTCGGACAAATGAGAGGATAGGAAGCGTGTTTGTCCGCTTCGCGTCGGCGTATTGCCGAAGGTTTCCGCAAGAGGGCAATTTGTAACTGAATGTTTCCCACGGCCTGCCGGAAACATTCAGTTGCAATTTTCCGTGCCGCTTGGACGCGGCTCTCCCTATAATCGCGGCCAAGGCAAGGCACGGTCATGCAGTCACAACCCCATATCCTCGTCGTCGACGACGACCGCGAGATCAGGACGCTTCTCCAGCGCTATCTCGACAGCCAGGGCTTTCGTGTCACAGCTGCGGCGGACCGGCGCGAATGCGAACAGAGGCTGGGCGCGGGCCAGTTCGACCTGATCGTGCTCGACGTCATGCTGCCGGACGGCTCGGGGCTCGATATCTGCCGGGCCTTGCGTGACCGCAAGCCGCATATCCCGGTCATCCTGCTGACGGCGCTGAAAGAAGATGTCGACCGCATCATCGGCCTGGAACTCGGCGCCGACGACTATCTCGGCAAGCCGTTCAACCCGCGTGAGCTCATTGCCCGCATCCGTGCCGTGCTCAGGCGCTCGGCGCCCGAGGAGGCGCCAGCCTCCCCGCGCGCGCGTACCTACCGCTTCGCCGGCTACAGGCTGGAGCCGGACACCCGCAAGGTGACGGATGCACAAGGCGTGGCCGTCGACCTTACGGGCGCCGAGTTCGACCTCTTGCAGGTGTTTCTGGACCGCCCCGGCCGGCTTTTATCGCGCGACCAGCTTCTCGACCTGACGCAAGGCCGCGAGCGCGACCCGCTCGAGCGTTCGGTCGATGTGCTGGTGAGCCGGCTGCGCCGGAAATTTTCCGACACCGGCGACGGGCCGCTGTTCAAGACCGTGCGCAATGGCGGCTACCAACTCACCGCGCGCGTCGAGACCGTGGAGAGCCACGCGTGAATTCGCTGCGCCGCCGTCTCATCCTGCTGCTGGTCGCCTCGATCGTCGGCGTTGTCGGCCTGGCGACGGCCGCCGTCATCAGCGTGCGCGGCGGCGGACCGCCGCCGGAACTGACCGTGCCCTGGATTGCCCAACAGATGGAACTGGTGGTGCGGCTTTTGCCGGGGCCGATCCCCGACGTCCTGCGGGTGCAATTCGCCGACCATCCGGCGGGCGGCAAGGTGGCTCGTGCGGAAACGGCGATGCTCAATGACATCCTGCACCGCCGTGGCCTCGACTTTCCGGCGGTCGTCAACGAGAAGACGGACGAACCCGGCCAGATCGCATCGATGCACCTGCCTGACCGCCGCTGGGCGATCATGGAGGTGCCGCATCTCAAGCCGCCAAGGCGCGAATGGCTGGTCTTGGCCGGCTGGATCTCGCTGATCGTCGCCGGCGCCACGGCGGTGTCGGTCTATTTCACCTCGGTGCTGATCCGCCCGCTCGAGATGCTGGAGGCCGCCGTCTCCAAGATCGGATCGGACGGCGTGCTGGCGGCGGTGCCGGAAGTGGGCTCGGCCGAGGTCAAGGCCACCGCGCATGCGCTGAACCAGCTCTCGTCGCGGCTGCGGACCGCCATGGAAAGCCGGATGCGGCTGGTCGCCGCCGCCGGCCATGATCTGCGCACGCCGATGACGCGCATGCGGCTACGCGCCGAATTCCTCGACGACGAACGCGACAAATGGCTTCACGACCTCGACGAACTCGACCGCATCGCCGATAGCGCCATCCGCCTGGTGCGCGAAGAAGTGAACCAGGACGCCGTCGAACCGGTCGACCTGGCAAAGACGGTGCGCGATATCGAAGCCGAGATGGTATCGCTCGGCCATGCCGTCTCGATCGGGCACCTGGACAAGGTTTGCGTGCGGGCCGGCGCGCTTGGCCTGCGCCGCGCCTTGCGCAACCTGATCGTCAACGCCGCCACCCATGGCAAGGCGTGCCGCATCGACCTGGCCGCAGCCGACAATCGCGCCGTGCTGACCATATCTGACCATGGCCCGGGCATACCCACGGAACTCCTGAACAAGGCGTTCGAGCCCTTCTTCCGCGTCGACCCCGGCCGCCTGCAATCCATCCCCGGAGCCGGTCTTGGCCTCGCCATCGCCAAGGAAATCATCGAGCGCTACGGGGGCACCGTGACGCTGGAAAACCGCCGGGGCGGCGGGCTGGAGCAGACGGTGGTGTTCGAGGCCGTGTGACGGTCGGCGGTCAGCCGAGTAACCGGCGTTGCGCGCGGCACCGACGAACAAACAGAGACGATGCTGCACCGCGCAAAGCCAATGGTTCCAAATCATTTCTCCACGGAGCCAGGACCGAACCCATATAGCCAAAATATAGATTACAAAATTTCTTGTGATCTAACAAAGAGCTAGGCTCTAAAGCCAAGAGCTCTCCAATCAACCGAGGCGGGAGAATCGGCACAACTTAAACCACAACGTTTAAGTTCTGAGAAAAATTGCCGAAATTGGCGATAACCGCCCGGTTTTGTCATTTTTTAGCGCTTGCTCACATAAGTATTTCAGCTGGGTAGATTTTTTGTGTTGCGCCGCACAATGCCGTAGCCGAACGATCTCCTGGGGGACTCGTTTGCGACTGGACATATGCCGTGGAGGATCCCGTCAGGTTGACTAGCTTGAGCTGTCCGTCCGTCGATTTCGGGCTCGGCCCGATCGGACTCGCCCCAATCGGACTCGCAAAGCGCGCGTTTGCCGGCGCCATGGCGGATCTCGTCCGCCTTGGCCTGCCGCTCGAAACGGCGGGCTGGCGTAACGCCGGCGGAAGCCGCTGATGGGAAGCACCCGTGACATCCAACTTGATGCGTCGAGAGCCATCGCCGTGACGATGGTGTTGTATTCCCATTTCTTCGCCGCTGGAGGATCTTCATTCTGGGGCCATATCGGCGTGCGGCTGTTCTTCGTGCTGAGCGGCTTCCTCATCACGCGCCTGCTCCTGGACGCGCGTTCGGCCGCCGAATTCGAGACCGGCCCCGCGCTGCGATCCTTCTATATCAGGCGAGGCTTGCGGATATTTCCGCCCTATTTTGCCGTCCTGGGTTTCGTCTGGCTGGTCGACCTGGACCAATCCAGGGGATCGCTGGTCTGGCATGCGCTTTACCTGTCGAATTTCTGGTATGCGCTGCGCAATGACTGGAACCCTTGGGTGCTGTGCCATTTCTGGAGCCTGAGCATCGAGGAGCAGTTCTATCTTGCCTGGCCGCTGGTCGTCCTTTTGGCCCCGCGCCGCCGCTTCGAACAGATCTGCATCGGCATCATCGCGCTGTCGTTGGCCTATCGCTTCTATTGGCCGATCACCGCCACGCCGGCGCTGGCGCGCGACCTGCTGCCGCCGGCGTCCATGGATGCGCTGGCGACGGGCGCGCTGCTTGCCTGCTGGCGGTCCAGGGGGGCGGCCCTGCCGCACTGGATGCGACTGGGCTGGCCTGCCTTCGCGGCCGCATTCCTTGTCATCGAGTGGTTTGTGCCAGCGCCTGCCGATCCGATGCTGGAATGGACCCACTGGCTCGTGCGGCAAGTCCTGCCCCTGGTACCGCTGATGGCTATCGTCGCGGCCTGTTCGCGCGGCCTTGGCGGCCCCCTTGGCAAGCTTGCCGAACTGCCGCCGCTGCTTGGCCTCGGCCGCATCAGCTACGGTGTCTATCTCTACCATCCGATATTGCTGTCGCTCGCCGTCAAGGCGCAGCCCTGGATTCCGCTCAACGTCTCGGAGCAAGGGCCAGGGCGATTCCTGGTTGCGAGCGCCGCCACGATTGTCGCGGCCTGGATTTCCTGGGTGGTTTTCGAGAGGCCGCTCAACAGCCTCAAGCGCCACTTCCCCTATGTCGCGCGCACCCGCCCCGCACAGGGCAGCCATGACGGCTGGCTCGCAACGGCAGCCGTCGGACCGCCCGATGGCCGCACACCGGCGCTCGAATTCCAGCGCACGGATACAAGACGATGACCGCCGCGCCACTCGTCTCCGTCCTGTTGCCGGTCTACAATGCCGGTCCCTATCTCGCCGCCGCGCTGGGAAGCATCCTGCGGCAGGATTACGGCCGCCTGGAGATCATCGCGATCGATGACGGCTCGACCGACAATTCGCTCGAGATACTCGAGCGATGCCAAAAGGCCGACAGCCGCATTTCGATCGTCTCGCGCGAAAACCGCGGCCTTGTCGCGACGCTCAACGAAGGGCTGGCGCTCGCCCGGGGCGAACTGGTCGCGCGGATGGACGCCGACGACGTCGCCTATCCCTGGCGTTTGTCGCGCCAGGTGGCGCTGTTCGAGCGGCGGCCCGAACTGGGCTTCTGCGGCGCCGGCGTCGACATGTTGATCCGCGGCCGCATCGCCAGGGGCAAGCCCGATCCGGTGTTCCAGTTCGGCTGCATCCCGATATTGGCGATGTTCTTCACGATCTTCATGCACCCGACAGTCGTCTACAACAGGAAGGTCGTTGACGACAGCGTTCTCCACTACGACCAGGCCTACAGGCACGCCGAGGATTTCGATCTTTTCAGGCGGCTGGCCAGCCGTTACCCGGCAGCCATGATGCCCGAAAACCTGGTGGTCTACCGCGTCCATCAGGCAAGCGTGACCAGCCGGCACGTCACGGAGATGCGCAGGACGCATTTGCGGATAGTGGCCGAGAACCTTGAGCGCGAGGGCCTGGCGCAGGCCACGCGGGACCTGCGCGACATCGGCGATGCGGTCAGGCACGACACGGTCGCCCGTGCGGCCAGCTTCATCGTCGCGCTGGAGGAGGAAATCCGCTCGCTGCCGGCGGCGACGCGGCCGAGCTTCGAGGCCGGCGCGCTGAACCTGTTCTATTTCCTCTACCAGCTCGTCGTCGACGAAAAGCAGCCCGCGCTGACGCATGAATTGCTGACGCGGACCGCGAAATGGAACGTCATCCGGCGCCGCGAACAATATGCGCTGCGGCCCGGCGCCTGGGCGCCCTGGCTCAGCCTCGCCTCGCTGTCGGCCGCCAGGCAAGCCGATGCCATGGCATACTTCTTCAAATCCGCGCCTGCCGCGGCGGTGCTGGCACCTTATCAGGCGGGCTGAGGGATGATCGTCAAAGCCAACCAACCTCTGCAGCGCGATCGTTCGACGGCGCTTGGCCCTGCCCCGGCCGGTCCACGCCCGGAACGATCGGCGCCGGAAGTCAGCTTCATCATCTGCACGCGCAACCGCGTCGCGGTGCTCGACGCCTGCATCAAGTCGGTGCAAGCCGCCTGCCGCGCACATGCCGGCTTCGCCGCCGAACTCGTGGTCGTCGACAACGGTTCGAGCGACCGCACGGCCGAACGCCTGGCCAGCATCGCCGCTGCGTCGGACATTCCGTTCACGCCGATCTGCGAGCCGCGCCCCGGACTGGCGGCCGCGCGCAACGCCGGGCTGCGGCGCGCGCGCGGCCATGTGCTGGTCTTCGTCGACGATGACTGCGCGGTCCATCGCGACTATTTGCGCGATCTGGAGCGACACTATGCGTCCGGGGAACAATGGCTCATCCGGGGCGGACGTGTCGAGCTTGGCGATGCCAGGGATTTGCCGTTCACCATCAAGCGGTCGTGGGCGCGCGAGCGGCTGACGCCAGATGTTCATCCCGGCGGTTTCGTGCTGGGCTGCAACATGACGATGCACCGCGACGTCGCGGCCCGCATCGGCTATTTCGACGAACGCTTCGGCGCCGGCGGACCATTGCGGTCGGCCGAGGATACCGATTATCTCGTGCGCGCGATGCTGCTCGGCATCGCAGTCGAGTATGTGCCTGATATGACGATATTCCATCATCATGGCCGGCGGGATCGCAAAGCCATCGAAAAGCTGCACCGCGACTACAGCCTGGGCAATGGCGGGCTCTGCCTGAAGCATGTTCGCCACGCGCCCTGGCTGCTTCGCCATTTCTACTGGGCCGCAAGAGGGGCTATCCGGGAATTGGCAGGAGGCCCCGCCTTCGATCGTGAACTCAACCTGCCGCACTGGCCGATCGTCGCCATGAATTTGCTCGGCGCGGCCAGGTTCGCGGTTCTCCTGCTGGCCAGACGGCCGCGGGCCGAGCCGGCGCGGCAAGATCAACAAGCCAATGCCCAGGCGAGGTGAAACGCAATAATGCCAATGCTGCCGCCAAACCTGCCCATGCTGTTCCGGGCGTTCGGAAAGCGGCAACTGCGCCTGCTTCCGGCGGTGGTGGTACTCGGCCTGCTCAGCGCCGTCCTCGAGGGGTTCGGCATCGGCCTGATCATCCCGTTGCTGGGCATCATCATGGGACACGGGGATGCGGCAGGAATGGGCGGCTTCTCCGCTGTCCTCCAGCATGTCGGATCGGGCTTGAGCGAGCGCGACCGGCTGATCGTCATTTCGGTCGCCATCCTCGGCTCGATCATCCTGAAGAACGTCTTCGCCTTCGCCAACACGCTGCTGACGACCTTCATCTCCGGCAAGGCAAGCCATTCCATCCGCAGCGCCCTGTCGGAGCAGCTGTTGCGGGTCGGCTACCCATTCTTCCTGCGGCAAAGCCCCGGACGCCTGCTCAACATCATCTCCAACGAATCCTGGCGGGCCTCCGATGCGATCCAGATCATGCTGTCGGCCATCGTCAGCGCGTCGGCCGCCATCATCCTCTTGGCTTTCCTGTTGCTGCTTTCGTGGCGCATGACGCTTTTGGTCACGCTCGGACTGGCGCTCGTCCAGATCGCGCACGCCATCCTCTCTGCCAATCTGAAGGAGCCCAGCCGCAGCGTCGCTTCGCGCAACGGCCACCTCGCCTCGCAGATGCTTCACCTTGTGCATGCCGGACGGCTGATCCGCATCTTCGGACAGGAGAACCGGGAGAAGGCGATATTCGACACGGCGTCGGATGCGGTTCGCCGCGCCTCCTTCGCGCTGCTCGTGCGCCAGGGAGCGCTGCCGCCGCTGACGGAGGTTCTCCACGCCATGCTGTTCCTGGCGGTGGTGATCGGCGCCTGGCTGGCGCAGGTGAGTTTCCCGCTGATCATCGCCTTCGTCATCTTGCTCTACAGGCTGCAGCCGCATATGCGGGCCCTGCAGGGGTCGTGGAGCCAGCTGCAGGGCCTGAGCGGATCGCTCGAAGAGGTGACATGGCTGCTGGATCCCGCCGGCAAGCCGCAACCGCCGCAAGGCGACGAGCCGTTCCACGGCCTGCGCCAGGGCATCAAGTTCGACGATGTGACATTCACCTATTCCGGTACGGACCGGCGCGAGGTCGTGCTGCATGCGGCGACATTCGAGATCCGCGGCGGCCGCTCCACGGCGCTGATCGGCCGCTCGGGCGCCGGCAAGACGACGATCGTCAATCTCCTGTGCCGCTTCGTCGAACCGGACACCGGCAGCATCCTCGTCGATGGATCGCCGCTCGACGGGATCGACGCCAGCCAGTGGCGACGGCACATCGCCCTCGCCAGTCAGGAACTGGAACTGGTCGATGGCAGCATTTTTGAAAACATAATCTACGGGCAGGATGCGGCGACAGCCGGCGATGCCGAGGCCGCCGCAAGACTGGCCGAAGCGCACGAGTTCATCGAAAGGCTGCCTCAGGGCTACGAGACGCTGGTCGGCTACAGGGGCGTCAATCTGTCGGCGGGACAGAGGCAGCGGATCGCCTTGGCGAGAGCCCTGGTCCGCGATCCCGATCTCCTCATCCTGGACGAAGCCACCAATGCGGTGGACGGGCTGTCGGAAGCGGCCATCGTCGAGACCCTGAAGTCGAGAGCCGGCCGCCGCACCACCATCGTCATCAGCCACCACCACAGCACCATCTCGTTCTGCGACGACGTGGTCATCCTGAGCGGCGGCCGCGTGAAAAAGCAGGCCCCTTTCGGCGCCCTGGCCTCGCTCAGCATGGACGAGCTTTATCAGCACGAGCCGCTCGACTGAGGAGGCACCGGGCCGGCCGCGACCGTTTCCCGGTGTGTTTGCAGCCTCCGGCCGGCGGGTCGTCGCAAAGGTTCGAATCAGAAGCCTGGGGAAGCGCCGCTGGCACCTTCCGTGATCGCACCAATGCCGTGCGGAATCGAGGCGCGCTACCTTGTCTGTGCGGCGGACCTGTCGATCCGCCTGGCCGGTGCCCCATTGGGCTTACTCTCCGGGTGAGGTGCCGGCCTCCCATGCACAAAAGACCTGAAGCGGGTCGCCTGAAGCCCTTCAGCGCCGCACTTCAGCCAGCGGCGCCGACATTCCTGCGCATGCGCCGCCTGCCCGTCGTCCGTGCTTTCTTCGCCATCGCCCCGGTTATCTCGACCACGCCGTCCTCGCGCGGCCTGCCATTGGTGGCCTTGTGGAGCCGCTCGTAGGGCAGCAGTTCCTTGATGCGGGCATTGAGCGATGCGATTTCAGCTTTGAGGTCCTCGCATTCCTGACTCTGCACGTCGAACTGTATCTGTTCGGACGCCTGTTGCAGCGTCAGCTGAGAAAGGTTGGCGTTCACCTTGGAAAGACTCATCTTGTCGCTTTCGCTCTCCTGGGTCAGCGCGGACAATCTTTCATCGGCGATCTTCTTTTCGGCCAAGGCATCGTTCAGTTCGCTCTTGAGCCTGGCGATCTCGCCTGCGGCTTCGCTGTTTTCGGTCGAGGTTTGCTCCAGCCGCGATTGCAGGTTCTGGATCTCCGAGCTCAACCCGCGCATTTCCGCCTGGCTGCGAGCCAGCTCGGCTTCCTTGTCGCCTTCCATCATGCGTGCTGCTTCGTTCGTTTCCGACAGCTTCGCCTGTGCGGCCTCGAGCGACTTCTGGAGCCGCATCTCCTCTTTCTCGCTCTTGCCGAGCGCGGCCAGCAGCTCCGCCAGCCGCGCTGCTTCGCTGGCATGGATCGTCGAGAGCTCGTCGAGCCTGTGGCGCGCCTGCGATTCCCGCTTCAGCGCCTTGTCGAGTTCGAGCGACAGGTTGACGTGCTTTTCGCGCAGCATCTTGCTTTCGCGCAAGCGCCTGTTGGCCTCGACCGTCCTGGCAGTCAGCCGCTTGGCGATGTCGCCGAACTCCGCTTCGCGTTTGGCGCTCGCATTGGCTGTCTCCACCAGTTCCAGCCTTACCGCGGCAAGTGCCGCACGAAGCGTCTCCCGGTCCTGAACCAGACTTGTCTCGCGCTGCTGCAGCGCTTCGAAAGCGCCGTCACGCTCGCGCAGTTTTTTCACCGCGTCGTGCAGCTTTTCCGACAGCGCCCTCTGTTCGGCGGCCAGGGCGGCATTGGCAACCTCCAGCTCGTTGGCGCGCAGGATGTCGCTGTGCAGGATGTTGAGGAATTCACGCGTCAGATGGTGTGAGGTGCCGATCTCCGACAGCTTGTCGTTGATCTCCTCCAGATAGTCCCTGGCGTCATGGAAGAGACCCTCGAAGGCGCTCAATGCAGCCAGCCGGGTCTGTGTATGGGCCGTCAGCCGTGGCGCGGTTTCGGAACTGTCCGCATCGCCCGCGGCGTCGGCCTTGCTGGCGTTGTCGTCATTTGCCGCGTCGGCCTGGGGTGGCCCGTCATCGGGTGCCGCCTGGGCATCCGGCACATCGTCGCTCTCCGACGGCACCAGGTCGTCGGCATCGAGACTTGCATCCAGCGCGTCCGCCAAATCGATCTGCAGGTCCTGGATCGCTTTATCCACGTCTTCAGCACGCTTGATCAGGCCTCTGAAGTTCATCACCAAACTCCCCTTACGCATACCTCGCTTCGAACTTAACAAATTGCTAATGTATCCTTACATCCGCTACTTGCGCAGGGGAAGCCCCGTCGGCACAAAGGTAAATTTGGGACATTGAGGGTTGAAATAGCCCGAACAACCAATGCCGCAGCCGGGAAGAGCCGGATTCCTCTGACAGTGTGGAGGTCTGAAGACGGCAAGACCGCGGCCGCTCAGGAAGAGCCCGCGCGCGAGACCTCGAGGGCAGCGGAAAACTTGCCTGATCCCTCTTGGCAGGCGCAGGATGACTATCGCGGGCCGGGCCGAGTGCTCTACCCCAAACGGTCTCAGCTGCTTTTCGGCGCTGGTACCAACTGGATCGGAGGTCGCTCGCCGGACGCGTTGCCCAGCGCGATAGCGACGCGGTCGCGTCCACTACCCTTGGCTTCGTAGAGCGCGTGATCCGCGGCATTGGTCAATTCGGCCCAGCCCACGCCATGCTCGGGGTAGGCGGCGACACCGAACGAGGCTGTGACGGTGCCCAGCGTTCGGCCGCGATGCGTCAAATGAAGCTTCCTGATTGCCTGGCGCAGCGCTTCCGCCCGCTCGGCACCTTCCTGGACCGAGCTTCCCGGCATGACCAGGGCAAACTCCTCGCCGCCGTAGCGCGACACGACATCGCTATCCCTGGCGTGCTCGATCAAGGTGGCGGCGACCTGCTTCAGGACGAGATCGCCGGCTTCGTGGCCGAACGTATCGTTGAACTGCTTGAAATGGTCGACATCAAGCATGATGATCACCAGCGGCTGGCCCGAGCGCTCCATCCGGCGCAGTTCGCGGCTGCTCGTCTCCTCGAGATATCGCCGGTTGAACAGACTGGTGTTCGGATCGCGGATCGACTGCTGCCGCAGCGTCTCGCGCAGGCGCAGATTGGCCAGGGCGAGCGCCAGCGTGTCGACGACACCGCGCAGAATCTGCTGTCTTTCAGTCAGCCATTGTGGCCTCTCGGCCGCATTCGGCTCGCACAGATGAAGGATGCCCAGCGTCTCGCCTTGGGCCGCCAGAGGCATGCAGACATAGCCCTTCTTGCCGTTCTCGGTGATATGCGCGCAGCGGGGCGTGAGCATGCCGGGGCCAGCGACATGTTCCTGGCCGCGCCTGAGCGCCCAGCAGTCTTCCGGCGCGAATTGCGTGGCGCTCGAGCGGACGTCGCCCCAATGCGCCATCTCTTCCACCAGGTTGCGCGACGCGCTGGTCAAGTGGACGGTTCCGCTCAAGCCACCGAGGAACTCGGCCATGGCCGTGCCGACCACCGAGAACGCTTCCGGGAAGGTGACGCAGGCCTGCAGCAGTTCGCCAAGCTTCACCAGACGAGTCGTGGTTTCGGACTTGTCGTGCAGTTCGCGGTTGAGGAGCGCCAGCTGATCGGCACGCTCGTTGACCACTCCTTCCGCGCGGCGCAGCTCGCTGATGTCGTTGAGCGTGAGGACCAGGCCGCCTTCGGATCTGCTGAGCGGACTGCAACTGGCGATGACCGGCAGATGCGAGCCGTCGGATCTGGTCAGGCGCACTTCGCCCTGGTGTTGCCGGCCCGTGGCTAACGCCATTTCGATGGGAGAAGCGCCAGCGGCGAACGCACCGCCTCTGGGGTCGCGAACCGTCAGCACCGAATCCCATTGCTGCCCGACGATCTTGTCGGCGCGCCGCCCGATCATCGTTGCCGCCGCTGGATTGGCGCTGGCGACGCGGCCGTCGCCGTTCAGAACCGCGATGCCTTCGGCAGCCGTTTCGACGATGTCCTCGACATGCGCACGCGCCGATGCAAGCTGGTCCGCCATCGTGTTGAAACCATCGGCCAGCTGCCCGAATTCATCGTTGCGGGCGTGGCTGATGCGCGTCATGGCGTTGCCTTTCGCCAGCGCTTCCATGCCGCGCATCATGTCCCCGAGGCCAGAGCTGAAACGACGGAGCAGCAGCCATGCGAAGCCGACCGCGACCAGCACGGCGGCCGTCGCGCTGAGGCCAACCAGCCAGAGCAGGCTGTTGGTGCTTTGTTCGGCGGCCTGCAGAACGGGGTCATATTCCAGCAGCACGGCGCCGATGATCGTATCCTCGGGATTTTCGATCGGAACGGCCAGTATGGCGTTCACTTCCTCCGGGTCGACAAATCTGCGCGGAATGCCGTCCGCCAAGGTCTGGCCTATTTCGTTGCCGGGGTCGTGACCGAATTTGTCGCCGACCTGGTGCTCTTCGTCGGCGGCATGGGCAAGGATGGTCTTGTTGTTGTCGAGGACCAGGAAATCCCGGTGCAGGCGGCGGTGCTGGTGCTCCATGAATTGCTTGAGCGCCTCGGGCCGCTCGAGCAGCGAAGGCGTCCCATCGGATGATTTGAAAACGATGGTGTCGGCCAATTCCCGCGCGACGTTGGTCGCTTCGGTCAACCCCAACGATTTGGTCGCCGCTATCTGCGTAAAGATCGCAACGCCGCCACCAGCCCGATCAGGGCCGCGGCGGCCACCATGGAGAGAATGATCTGGCTCTTGATACGCATGTCATGGCTCCGCCGAGAACGACAGCATTGCGCATGTCAAATCGAGCCAGCATCTCATTTCCGGCTTTTTATTACCAAATGCTTATCAACGTCCTAACGATGGCAGGCGAAGCCGCTCCACACGCGGAGGGAGCGGACTGGGCTCCCCACCTCCCCCTTGTGGGGAGGTCGGACCGCAGGTCCGGGTGGGGGTGCTGGCGCCGACCCCCCACCCCGATCCGCTTTGCGGATCGACTTGCCGGGGCGAGCCACCGGTCTCGCCCGTCCTTCGGACCCCCACAAGGGGGAGGGTAAAGTCACCCCGCCATGGCCATCGGCACGGCGCTCTTGTTGGGGATCTGGATGTCGATTTCCAGCGTCGACATGGTCTCGCCGCGGTCCATCGAGACTTGCAGATAATCCTGGTCGATCTGCACATGCTTGGCGATGACGGCCATGATCTCCTCGCGCAGGATGGAGACGAGGTCTGGCTGGCTGCGGTTGCGGCGCTCGTAGGCGAGCAGCACTTGCAGCCGCTCGCGCGCCACCGGGGCGCTGGAGCGCCGCTTGAAGATGTCGAGCAGGTTCATGCCGCCCTCCTTCCCAAAAGACGATCGAGGAAGCCCTTGCGCTCGAAGGGCACGATGACGGGCAATTCCTCGCCCTCCAGCCGCCTGGCGGCGTCGATATAGGCCTTGGCGGCCGCATTGAGCGGCTCTGACAGTGTCACCGGCGAACCGAGGTTGGAGGCGCGCAGCACGTCCTGGCTTTCCGGAATGATGCCGAGCAGCGGCACCGACAGGATTTCCAGCACGTCATCGATGGACAGCATTTCGCCACGCGAGGCGCGTGCCGCGTCGTAGCGCGTGACCAGCACATGCTTGGCGATCTGCTCGCCCTGCTCGGCCCGCAAGGTGCGGGCATCGAGCAGGCCGATGATGCGGTCGGAATCGCGCACCGACGACACTTCCGGATTGGTGACGATGACCGCCTCGTCGGCAAAGCGCATGGCGAGCTGCGCGCCGCGTTCGATGCCGGCCGGGCTGTCGCAGAACACGTAGTCGAACACCGAGCGCAGCTTGTCGATGACTTCGCCGACGCCTTCTTCGGTCAGCGCATCCTTGTCGCGCGTCTGCGAAGCCGGCAGCAGGAACAGCGTCTCGACCCGCTTGTCGCGGATCAGCGCCTGCGAAAGTTTGGCCTGGCCCTGGATGACGTTGACGAGGTCGAACACCACGCGCCGCTCGGCGCCCATGATCAGGTCGAGGTTGCGCAGGCCGACGTCAAAGTCGACCAAGGCCACCTTCTTGCCGGTCTTGGCCACGGCCGCCCCGAGGGCCGCCGTCGAGGTCGTCTTGCCGACGCCCCCCTTGCCCGAGGTGACCACCACTACCTTGCCCATTGAAAAGCCTCCGTTGTTGTTCATTTGTTTTTGGTCGAGCGGCCCTCGCCGCCCGGTCGAAGTCAGCTCAGCGTCGAAACCCGCAGCGCGTCCCCGTCGAGAAACGCCTGCACCGGCTTGCCGCGCGAAACACCTTCCATCTCCTCGGCGGTGGCGTACCAGCCGTCGACCGCCAGCAGTTCCGCCTCGTTCTTGCGGCAGAAGATGCGCGCGCTTTTGTCGCCCAGCGCACCCGCCGAAGCGCGCCCGCGCAGCGTGCCGTAGACATGGATCGAACCCGCCGCGATGATCTCCGACCCGGAAGCGACCGAACCCAGCACGATGACATCGCCATGCGGATGCACGATCGTCTGGCCGGAGCGGATCGGCGACTTGACCATCAGCGTGCCCGAAGCTTCAACCTGCGGCTCGCCATCGCCCGCCTTGCTTGCGTCAGCCTTGCCGTCGCCGACCTTGGCCGAGCTACCCGCGTCCGCGAGTTGTTTAGGCGCGCTGCCCTCGGCCTTGTCGAAACTCTCCGCCCGCGCCTCGCGGGGCAGCAATCCATCCGTCGTCGCCTCCTTGGCACCGACCAAAACCGGCGGCAGGTTGGGCGCGAGTGCGGCGTGGCCGTCGAGCTCGATGGCATAGACACGAATGCCGCGATGGCCAAGCACGTCGACCAACGATTCGATCGCGGCGACATCGGGCTTCAAGGTGTTGAGATCAAGCACCACCGGCCGCCCGGCAAAATAGCCGGGCGAGTTGCCGATCCAGTGATCCAGCCCCTCGAGCCACACGTCCAAAGGCGCCTCCGGAGTCAACGTGAAAGCGACGAAAGAGCGGGCACGAAAACGAATGGATTTGGCCTCGAGGGGGGCGGCAAAGGTCACGGCTGGCGAATCCTTACTGAGAGGTAAACGCTAGCGGGAGGATGGTTAATGAAAGGTTAATGGGAGGGGGATGAGGGCCAATTTGCGAGAAATTGGAAGGTCAGCCAACGCCAAGGCAGTGACAGTCGATCCGTTTCCTTTCACTCAACGCGCTGCGGGTTTTTGAGGCAGCAGCGCGCCACGAAAGCTTTGCGCGCGGGACCCCATTTGCCAATGCACAGTCTTGGGGGTCAGATGCGATGACGAAGCGCTTCGACGATCATCGCCATCGCAGGCGAGAGCTGTCGCCTGCTCGGGTAATAGAGGTGATAGCCCGCAAATGGCGGACTCCAATCGTCAAGCACGAGCCTAAGGCATCCCATGGCGATATGGTGGCTGACGAGGTTTTCCGGGACGTAGGCGATCCCGAAACCGCTTATCGCAGCCTCGATCATGGGAATGGACGAATTGAAGGTGAGCTGGCCTTCCACCCGCACACGAAGGTCGCGGCCTTGCTTGGCGAATTCCCAGGCATATAATCCGCCGAACGTCGCCTGCCGCATATTGATGCAGTCATGATCGACCAGATCCTGGGGCGCGATCGGAACCGGATGGCGGGAAAAGTACTCCGGCGAAGCCACGGCCACGAGCCTCCAATCCGGCCCGATCCTAACTGCGATCATATCCCTGTCGATGCTCTCACCTAGCCGCACGCCCGCGTCGAAGCGTTCCTCCACAATGTTCTTCATGCCGTTGTCGCTGTAGAGTTCGACGCACACGTCAGGATAGTCGCTGAGCAAGGGCTGCAGCTTCGGCCAGACGGTCGTCTGGAGCGCATGGTCGGACAGCGTGATACGGACCGTTCCGGAGGGCTTGTCGCGAAAGGCCACCAGGCTTGCAAGGTCGGCTTCGATTTCCTCGAAGCGGGGAACAAGAGACTGGAAAAGTCGCTCGCCGGCCTCGGTCGGTGCGACGCTCCGCGTCGTACGTGTCAGCAGACGGACGCCAAGACGAGCTTCAAGCTCCTTGATTGTCGAACTCAGGGTCGACTGCGAGGTTCCGAGCTTGGCCGCCGCCTTGGTGAAGCTGCGCTCCCGCGCGACCGCCACGAACCATAGCAGATCCTTCATGCCATCGCGCTGCATAGGGCACCTCCCGTCGGGCATTTATATCACGAGCAGATAAGTCCATGCGGATTACTTAGCCTAATAAAATGGGTTCCTCTGCAATATCTTCTTGGCATCGCGACAGGGATTGGCGGCTGATCCGCCCGGTCGCCTTGCAAGGATGCCAATTGTGGAAACGACGTACGACACAAGGCTTGTCGAAGACCGCGCCGCATGGGGCGCGGTGTTGTCGATGGCGCTGTGTGTTTTCGTGCTCATCGCGTCTGAATTCATGCCGGTCAGCCTGCTGTCGCCGCTAGCGTCCGATCTCGGCATCACCGAGGGCCACGCAGGACAGGCGATCTCGATTTCGGGCGTTTTCGCTGTCGTGACCAGCCTGCTGGTCGCCGGCCTCACGCGCCGCATCGACCGCCGACTGGTCGTGACTGGCTTCACCCTCCTCCTCATCGTGTCCGGTTTGGCTGTGACCTTCGCGCCGAACTACGCGTTCCTCATGGTCGGCCGGGCACTGCTCGGCATCGCGATCGGCGGGTTCTGGTCGATGTCGACCGCGATCGTCATGCGCCTCGTGCCGCAAGACATGGTTCCGAAGGGTCTCGCCATGCTAAACGCGGGCAATGCCATTGCGGCCACCATCGCGGCGCCGCTGGGCAGCTTTCTTGGCGCCTATGTCGGCTGGCGCGGCGCTTTCTTCCTCGTCGTGCCGTTTGGTCTCCTGGCGCTGGCCTGGCAGTGGACCAGCCTGCCGGCGCTGCCCCCGCGCCGGAGGAAGCGTCCTGGCAATCCGCTGGCGCTGCTCGGTCGTCTTCCAGTCGCCATCGGCATGGCGTCGATCATGATGCTGTTCATGGGTCAGTTCGCGCTCTTCACCTATCTTCGGCCCTTCCTCGAGAGCGCCACCCGGCTCGACATCGCTGCCCTCTCGGCGGTCCTGCTGGCGATGGGGCTGGCGGGGGTGCTCGGCACATGGTGCGTCGGCCGGCTTTTGCGCACGCGCCTGTTCAGCATCCTCATTGTTATCCCGCTGGTCATGGCCGCGCTGGCCGCTGCACTCATCGCTTTCGGTGCACTCCCGGGTCCCACAACACTGCTGCTGGTTGCCTGGGGCTTCTTCGGCACGGCCGCGCCCGTTGGCTGGGGCACGTGGCTCAGCCGAACGCTGCCGGACGACGCAGAGGCCGGCGGCGGTTTGCAGGTAGCCGTCATCCAGCTCGCCATCACCGGCGGCGCCGCAATCGGCGGCACGCTCTTCGATACGGTCGGCTGGTGGGGAGCGTTCACTCTAGGCGCAGTGCTGCTCTGCGGATCGGCGCTCGCCGCCCTTGCCGCATCGCATATGACCCGGAAGTCTTTGCCATGACCATCGAGCGTGCGCCGCTCAGCCGCCGGACATTGCTCGGCGCCGCGCTCGCGGTCGCGGCCCTGCCTCGCGCAGCCGCCAGCCAAGAAGGCAAAGCCTCGATCAGCCAGGAGCCAACCGACATGAAGATCAGGATGGCCTTCAACGGCCGCATCATGACCGCCACGCTCTACGACAATCCCTCAGCGCGCGACTTCTTCTCCATGCTGCCGCTCGACATCAAGATCGAGGACTACGCGCATAACGAGAAGATCGCCTATCTGCCGCGCAAGCTGACTGAGGAGGGAAGTGGCCCGTTCGCCAACGAGCAGCCCTACGACCTGTGCTATTTCATGCCCTGGGGCAATCTGGCCATGTTCCACGCCGACTATCGCCATCCCGGGCTGATCAGGCTCGGCCGCTTCGATGAGGGCGAGCAGGCCCTGCACATTCGCGGCGAGTTCCCGCTTCGCATCGAACGCATTTGAGGACGCAAAGGAGATCACCATGGACATTCTTCGCGCTGGCACGAGGCCTTCCGGCAAGGGACCACCTGACTGGTTCACCGGAACGGTGCGGATCGATCCACTCTTCAATCCCTTCGATGCCGGGCGAGTCCAAGGCGCACAGGTGACCTTCGAGCCCGGCGCCCGCACCGCCTGGCACACGCATCCGCTCGGCCAGACGCTGATCGTCGTCTCCGGCCTTGGCCGCGTGCAGCGCGAGGGCGGTCCGGTCGAGGAAATCCGTGCCGGCGACGTCGTCTGGTTCGCGCCCGGCGAGAAGCACTGGCACGGCGCGTCGCCTCTGACCGCCATGACCCACATTGCTCTCCAGGAGGTCAAGGACGGCAAGGTCGTGGACTGGCTGGAACATGTCAGCGACGCCGACTACGGCGCCTGATCTTCTCCACTCGAAAGGAACCAAAATGATCGCAACCATTCTTCACAAACCGGGCGACATCCGCTGCGAGGAAATCGCCGATCCGAAAATCATGCGGCCGACGGACGCAATCATCAAGCTCTCGGCAAGCTGCATCTGCGGTTCGGACCTGTGGCCCTATCGCGGGCTGCAGCCGGTCGACGGGCCGATGCATATGGGCCACGAATATTGTGGTATCGTCGTGGAGGTCGGCGCGGAGGTGCGCACGGTCCGTCCCGGCCAGTTCGTCGTCGGGTCGTTCTGCCTCTCCGACAATACCTGCCCGCATTGCCGCTTCGGCTTTCAGTCGTCCTGTGTGCAGCGCGAGTTCATGTCGGGCGCGCAGGCGCCTTACGCCCGCGTGCCGTTGGCCGATGGCACACTGGTCGCCACCGCCGAGGTGCCGCCGGCCGAACTCATCCCTGACTTGCTGGCTGTGTCCGATGTGCTCGGCACCGGCTGGTATGCGGCCGACGCGGCCGAGGTCCGAGAAGGATCGACGGTGGTGGTGGTCGGCGACGGTGCGGTCGGCCTGATGGGCGTGCTTGCGGCCAAGGAGATGGGCGCCGAGCGCATCATCGCCATGAGCCGGCACGCCAGCCGCCAAAAGCTCGCCCGCGAGTTTGGCGCCACCGACATAGTGGCCGAGCGTGGCGAGGAAGGCGTCACGCGCATCAAGGAACTCACCAAGGGCGTCGGCGCGGACTCCGTGCTGGAATGCGTCGGTACGGGAGAATCCTTCGACCAGGCGCTGGCCTGCTCTCGCCCCGGCGGCACCATCGGCTATGTCGGCGTGCCGCATGGCGTGAGCTTCGACGGCCAAAAACTATTCTTCGGCCAAAAGCGAATGATGGGCGGCCCAGCGCCAGTGCGCCGCTTCCTGCCCGACCTGATGGACCGTGTACTGCGAGGCAGGATCAAGCCCGGCAAGGTCTTCGACCTCAAGCTGCCGTTGGCAGAGGTCGCTGAAGGCTACCGCGCCATGGACGAGCGGCGTGCCATCAAGGTCATGCTTTCCGTGTGAGCGAAGATTGGGCGGACGGCCTGTCCGCCCCCCGCCAAATCAGAAAAGGAACAACGACACATGACTATGAGATCGAAGATCGCCGCCCTTGCGCTTGCGCTTTCCGTCGCCACGCCGGCGTTCTCGCAAGAGTCCCCGATCATTGGCGCATGGCGCATGAGGTCGCTCGAGGCCGGTGCCGAGGGAAACCTCAAGCCAGTGCCGTATTCCGGCCAGGTCATCTTCACCGAGGCCGGCTCCCTCTCGGTGCAGGCCCAGAACCCCGACGCCAAGGCGCCGGACACGCCTTACACAGCGAATGGCTACGAAGCCTATTACGGGCCCGTCGCCATCAACGACCAGGACAAGACCTTCGTCATCACGATCGAGTCCTCCCTAGTCCGCAACCTTGTCGGGAAGAGCATGAAACGCAAATTCGAAGTCTCGGACAACAAACTGGTCCTCACGCCGGACAATCCGGCCGAAGGCTGGCGTGTGACCTACGAACGCTACTGATCTGAACTGTTGGGTTCAAGGTGTTGCCGATGGCCAAAGTGGCGGGGACTTCAGACCGAAATGGAGCGATGGCGGAACTGGTGCCAATCATGGCGGCTGTCTTCGCCGGCTTCCTTCTGATCGGCTTGGCGCTACCCGTCCTGCCGCTGCATCTTCATCAGCAACTCGGCTTCGGCCCCTTCGCGGTCGGACTGGTGACGGGCAGCCAGTTCGTCGCCTCGATGTTGTCGCGCATTGGGGCCGGAAACTATGCCGATGGGCGCGGCGGCAAGCGGGCCGTCGTCGTCGGCCTCATTGCCGCTGCCCTGGCGGGATTATTTTACCTCGGCTCACTGGCATTGCTCGACCGGCCGGTAGCGTCCGCATCGGCGCTCTTCGCCGGCCGGGCGGTATTGGGCGCGTCGGAGAGCTTCATCATCACCGGCGGCGTCGCCTGGGGCCTCTCCGTTGCGAGCGGACAGAACTCCGGAAAAGTCATAGCCTGGGTGGGCACGGCGATGTTTGCGGCGCTCGCGCTTGGAGCGCCGGTCGGATCTGCGCTTTATGCGGCGAGCGGTTTCACCGCGATCGCACTCGCGACCATCGTCCTGCCGCTTGCGACGCTGCTTGCCATCCTGCCGATGCGTGGCACCAGCACCGCCGCGAGCAGCGTGCCGCAGTCATGGACGAGCGTGGCTCAAGCGGTCTGGCTTCCCGGAGTGGGAGCAGCTTTCAGCAGCCTGGGCTATGGCGCAATCCTGGCCTTTGCCGCGTTGCTCTTTGCCGAACGGGGATGGCAGCCGATCTGGCTTCCCTTCACGGCTTATGCCGCGGCGCTGATCGTGGCAAGGCTGTGCTTCGGCCACCTGCCCGACAGGCTTGGGGGCGCACGCGTCGCTGTGATCTTCGTCGCCGTCGAGGCCGCAGGGCTGATGCTGATCTGGCTTGCGACCGGGCCTGTTGTCGCCGCAATTGGAGCGGGTCTCACTGGCCTTGGCTACTCGCTGGTCTATCCCGGTCTCGGTGCCGAGGCAGTAAGCCATCTTCCGTCGCGCAGCCGCGGCCTGGCCATGGGACTCTACACCGTCTTCCTCGACGTGGCGCTCGGCTTCGGCAGTCCAGCGCTCGGCTTGGTCGCCGCGTTGGCCGGGCTGCAATTCGTCTTCTTCGCCCTCGCGGTGGCGACGCTTCCGGCGTTGGGCATCGCTCTGCTGCTGGGTCGCCGTAACGCTCTACGCTAGTGCCGGGTATTCTGTGCTCGCGATGTTGCGCAACTACGATCACCTCGCGCTGGCAACGTTGAAAATTGGCGCAGCGCCGGCCAAAACGCAAAAAACCCGCCTGTGCGGCGGGTCACTGGCGCAAATCAGCACCATAGAAAGAAATGTAGCATAACTGCCCTCACAGGTCAAGAAAAAATTCCTATCGACATCGACGCAAGCTGCCCGCTGGACGCATGCATTCCTAGGCCAGCGGCACAATTGCAGTGGAGGCCGACATTCGAACGAAGTAGATCCAGCTTGACGGAACATTAGTCATAGCTAATTGTTGATGTGTGCGGCAGGTGGTGCCCTCCACCGCCTGCCGAAGATCGGCCGTCCGATCGGCCCGCGTCCTCCGCCAGAGGCGCGGGCTTTCGCTTTCGCGTCAAGCGTAAGTGATCACCGACCAGCCCGTCGCAACCTGAGCGTTTTCGAGAAGCCGCATTGGCGGGCCGTGCTCACGACCAAGCCCAAGGCTCTGGCCATGGCGAAAAAGATTGGCGACAGAGCCGAAGATGAGGCGCCACCGTTTTCGCCCTTCTTGAGTGAATGGAGCCGGTATTTCCGTCCTTCAGCTTTCGATCATTTGGCCAGTCCCTCATCGGGGTTTCGCCGTCTTTTGGCCTTGAGGCTGCGGGCGACTTGCTCCACCGCGGCGCGGTCGTTGCCCAAGCGGTCGAGCAGTTCCTGTGCCTCATCGCCCGATATGCCGGTGCGCACCGCCAGCGCCTCGGTCTCCAGCACGTCGGTGCTGGCGATCTCGCCGGTTTGAGGCAGCGCATCGTCCGCCGTCAGCGGCAGGGCCGCCTCGCGGTCGATCTCGGCCTCGGCCTGGTGCCAGTGCCGTTCGGGGTCGCCCTGCATGCGGCCTTCCCGTTCCCAGATCTGGTAGGCGCGCTCACGAATTCTGTCGTCCCGGTCGTCGCTCATGGTCAGTCCTCCTTTTGGGTCAGGGTTGAACGCCGCGCCAATGCGAACGCTCCAGAAATCCGCGCGATCGGATCGCCATGCCTGCGGTGCGGGCTCTATTGGCATTGCCGTCTCGGCCCGCCGGAGTATGGCTGGTAGGAGTTGTCTTCCGGGCGATAGGAGCGGTAGCGGCTGAAGCAGTAATCGACATGGTCGGCCGAAAGGGCTTCGCCGCCATCGTCGGCAGCGTAGACCCCCAGGCCGGCGCCGTTTTCGTCGCCATCGTCGGCAGTGGGCTGGACGAGCTGGCCGGCGGCTTCGAGATAGGGCGAGATGCAGGGGCGCAGCTGCCCGCTGTAGGAGAGATAGCTGTTGTCGTCCGGGTGGTAGGAGCGATAGCGGCTGGCGCACCAGGCGAGATGCGGAGGCGGCAATTCGGTCGTCTTGGGCGCGATGGCGCCGGTGACGGTGGGGTCGGGCGGTGTTTCCTGCGGTTTGGCGGGGATGTCGGGCGGCGCGGACTGTTTGGCCGGCAGGCGTTCGAGGCCCTGCCCGGCTTTGTTCACCGGCCGCACCTTCTTGGTCCACAGCTCCGCCACGCTGACAGTAGCCGTTGCCTGGCGCGGCGGCTTCGCGGCAAGCAGCCAGGCGGCGAAGCCCAGTCCGCTGCCGAAGACCGCAAGGGTCAGCACGAAGCCGCAGACCAGTCCCAAAACCGCTTTCACGACACGCTCCTTAAGTCCCTGCTCATAGAATGCGGGGCCTCAAGGCTGGTTCCAGAAAAAGGCCGGCGCCGAAGCTGCCAATCTCCCCACAAGTGGGGGTTGAGAAGTGGTCCGCGTAGCGGACGGAAAGCCAATTGCTTGGCTTTCCGAACGACGAACGGCCGGCAGGCCAGAGGGGGGCGCCGTAGGGCGCGACGGGCGGAGGCTTCCCTCCCCCGCAAGCCCGACAAAGAGGGCCAAAACCCCCGCCCAGACACAGTTCAGAAACAATATTCAACAGTTCGGAAAAACTGGCGAAAAGATCGGATGGCATAAGCATCCCACAACAACTGGAAAAATGGCCGTGCCGGGCGATGCCCGGCCTGGACGGGAAAGTATGGAAATGGATCACGGTGTCGACATCGCCGAACTGGACGCGGAACGATCGGGGCTGGAAACCGGCCCGGCAGATGTCGATGCGCTGGTAAAAACGGCCCCCGCAACAGCCAGGCGCGGGCAGATCCTGACGGGCGCCGACTTTGCCCGGCACGGCCTCCCCGGCGAGCGGCTCGACACCGTCTTCGAACAGCTCGCCGAAATGTTTGCAGCGCTGCCGGCGGTGATCTCCGACGGGCGTGTCTGGACCTATCGTGAACTGGACAGCCGGGCCAACCAGTTCGCCCGCCTGCTGGTCAAGCGCGGCGTGCGGCCGGGCCACCGCGTCGGGCTCATTCTCGACCGCTCGGCGGAGACCTATGTCGCGCTGCTCGCGGTGATGAAGGCAGGTGCTGCCTTCGTGCCGCTGGCCACCGCGTCTCCGCAGGAGCGGATGACGCTCATCATCGACGACGCCGGCGTCAGCCTGATCGTCACCATCGCTGCCTATGCGTCGCGCGCCGATCAACTGCCGGTTCCGTATCTGCTGATCGACAACGCCGCCGCCGAGATCTCCAAACAGTCCAGCGCGCCGCTGAAGCCGAATGCGAAGGCCGCTTCATCAGACGACACCTGCTACATCCTCTACACCTCGGGCACCACCGGCAAGCCCAAGGGCGTCGTCATCAAGCACCAGAGTTTCGTCAATTTCATCCGCGTCGCCGCCGCCTCCTACGGCTACCGGCCGGGCGATCGCGTTTACCAGGGCATGACCATCGCCTTCGACTTTTCCTCCGAAGAGATCTGGGTGCCGTTCGTCGCCGGCGCGACGGTGGTGCCGGCGCCGGGCCAGATGCCGCTGGTGGGCGAGGAACTGGCCGATTTCCTGCGGCTCCATGACATCACCTGCATCGCCTGCAGCCCGACGCTGCTGTCGTCGATGACGTCAGATGTGCCCAGCCTGCGCACGCTGCTGGTCGGCGGCGAGGCCTGCCCGCACAATCTGGTGGTGCGCTGGTCGAAGCCGGGGCGGCAGATCCTGAACACCTACGGCCCGACCGAGGCGACCGTCACCGCCACAATGGGCGCGCTCACGCCGGACAGTCCCGTCACCATCGGCGCACCGCTGCCGACCTACTCGATCGTCATTCTCGACGCTTCGCTGCCGCAGCTTGCCGAGCCGGGCGAACTGGGCGAGATCGGCATCGCCGGCATCGGGCTCGCGGTCGGCTATCTCAACAGGCCTGACCTGACCGAACAGAAATTCATCGCCGATTTCGTCGGCCTGCCGAACAATCCGTCGAAGCGCATCTACCGGACCGGCGACCTTGGCCGCATCAACGACCAAAGCGAGATCGAATATAACGGCCGCATCGACACCCAGGTCAAGATCCGCGGCTACCGCATCGAGCTCGGCGAGATCGAGGCGGTGCTGCTCGATCAGCCCGAGATCGCCCAGGCCGCGGTCACCACCTGGGAGATCGAGCCCGGCCGCGTCGAACTCGTCGCCTATTACGCCCCCAAGGCCGGCCAGCCGTCGATCTCGCGCGCGGACCTCGCCAGGACGATGAAGCGGCGGCTGCCGGATTACATGGTGCCCTCCTATCTCGAGGAGCTGCCGGCGATCCCGATGACGGTCTCCAACAAGGTTGATTTGCGCCAGCTGCCGAAGCCGACAAGTGTGCGGCTTTCGGGCGATCGCGCCATGGTCGCGCCCGCCAATGACGACGAGCGTTTCCTGGCCGACGCGCTGGCCGCCGTATTGAAATTCGAAGAAGTGTCCGTCGAGGACAATTTCTTCGACGATCTCGGCGCCAACTCGCTGCTGATGGCGCATTTCTGCGCGCGCCTGCGCACCAGGAAGGAATGGGCGACGGCGTCGATGCGCGACATCTATCTCCACCCGACCGTGGCGCGGCTCGCGCTGCATCTGGGCGTGGCGGACGAGATGGCGACGGCCACCAACGAGCCCGTCCTCACCCGCCGGGCCTCGAATTTCGCCTACTGGACCTGCGGCGCCGCACAGCTGCTGTTCTACGCGCTCTACAGCTATGGCGCCCTGTGGGCGGTCAATGACGGCCTCAACTGGATGTATGACGCGCTCGACGATCCGCTGCAGCTGTACATCAGGTGCGTGGCGCTTTCGGCCGCCGTGTTCTTTGGTATGTCGGGCTTTGCCGTCATCGCCAAATGGGTGCTGGTCGGCCGCTGGAAGGCCGAGGCGTTTCCCATCTGGGGCGTGCGTTACTTCCGCTTCTGGGTGGTCAAGACGTTGATCCGCACCGCGCCCGTCGTGCTGTTCCGCGGCAGCCCGCTCTACAGCATCTATCTGCAGCTTCTCGGCACCAAGCTCGGCAAGAACGCCGTCATCGAATCGAAATCCGTGCCCGTCTGCACGGATCTCATTTCGATCGGCGCCAACACCATCCTGCGCAAGGAATCGATGATTCTCGGCTTCCGGGCGCAGTCCGGCTATATCCACACCGGGCCGCTGACCATCGGTCGCGATGCCTTTGTCGGCGTCGGCTCGACGCTCGACATCGACACCAGGATCGGCGACGGCGCCCAGCTCGGCCATTCGTCCTCGTTGCACCGCGGCCAAAGCATCCCCGACGGCGAACGCTGGCATGGCTCGCCGGCCGTGCCGACCACGGCCGACTATTGCAAGGTGCGCAATGTCGATCCGTCCAACATCCGGCGCTTTCTGTTCGAAGCGGTTCAGCTGATCGGGCTGTTTGCCATCGTCACTCCCTTGCCGCTCCTATTCCACAGCTATTGGGAAAACGTCGGCGACGACTACCAGGAGACCATCGGCGTCGTCGCGATCGGCACCACGGTCACGCTGTTCGGCTACATGGCCGCATCCTTCCTGGCGGCGACGCTGGTGCCACGCCTGGTCAGCCTGCTGTTGAAGCCCGGCCGCACCTACACGCTGTACGGCTTCCGCTACTGGCTGCAGACTGTCGCTGAATTCTCCAGCAACTCCCGCGTGCTCGGCCTGCTTGCCGGCGACAGCTCGGCCATCGTGCACTACATGCGAGCCATCGGCTGGAACCTCAACAAGGTGGTGCAGACCGGTTCCAATTTCGGCTCCAACCAGCAGCACGAAAACCCGCTTCTGTGCGAGATCGGCACCGAGACCATGGTGTCGGACGGGCTGTTCATGATCAACATGCACAAATCCGCCGCCGCCTTCCGGCTCGAGCCGACGAGGATCGGCGAGCGCAACTATCTCGGCAACAACATCTACTATCCGCCGGACGGACGCACCGGCGACAACGTCCTGCTCGGCACCAAGGCGATGATCCCCATCGACGGGCCGCTGCGCGAGAATGTCGGGCTTCTGGGTTCGCCTGCCTTTGAAATCCCGCGCATGGTGAACCGCGACAAGGAACTCATCGCCGGCATCGATGAGGACGACCGGCGCCGGCGCATCCCGTTGAAGAACCGCCACAATCTGGTGACGATCCTGCTGTTCGTGGCAACGCAATGGGTCATGCTGTTCGCCACGCTGGCGATCTGGGACCGGGCGCTGAACTACTATACCGAATGGGCGGAAGTCGCGCTGTTCGTCGCCATGCTCCTGACCTCGGCGATCACCATTCCGTTCTACATCTTCGTGGAGCGGGCGAGCCTTGGTTTTGGCCGGCTGAAGCCTCGGATGACGACGATCTACGACGTCGCGTTCTGGCGCCATGAACGTCACTGGAAGCTGGCGGATTCGCCGATCGTGCGCCTGTTCGCCGGCACGCCGTTCCGGCCCATGATCCTGCGCATGCTGGGCGTCAAGGTTGGCAAACGGGTCTATGACGGCGGCAGCAATCTGACCGAACGCTCGCTGGTGGAGATCGGCGACGACGCCACCCTCAACGAGGGCTGCGTCATCCAGGCCCATTCGCTGGAAGAAGGTGCCTTCAAGTCCGACTTCATCCGCATCGGCAAGGGCTGCACGCTCGGACCCTCAGCCTTTGTCCACTACGGCGTCGTGATGGGCGAAGGCTCGGTGGTCGATGTCGACTCCTTCGTCATGAAGGGCGAAGAGCTGGAGCCCAACTCCATATGGAGGGGCAACCCGGCCAAGCCGCACCGCTTCGTCGAGCCGATCACCGACGATGGCTCCAAGGCATCGGCCCCGGCATTGGCTTGAAGAAGGGCATCGGCTTGAAGAAGGGCATAGGCTTGAACACCGGAGACATCCGTCTCGTTGCCGTGACCGAGGCCAACCGGGCCCAGGTCACGGCCCTGGAACTCGCCCCGGAGCAGAGGGATTTCGTCGCCGGCAATGCGGACTCGCTGGAAGAAGCCGGGACTGACGAAGACGCGCGGCCGCGCGTCGTCATGGCTGGGGCCCGTGTCGTCGGTTTCCTCATGTACGAGGCGCCCGAGGATGACGACGAGGCGCGCATCTACCGCTTCATGATCGACCGCGCTTCTCAAGGCAAAGGTTACGGCAAGGCCGCGCTGCGTGAGGTGCTGGACGAAATCCAAGGGCTCAGCCACATCAGCCACGTCTCGATCTGCTACGAACCGGAGAACGATGCGGCGCGAAACCTCTATCGCAGCGCCGGTTTCATCGAAGAAGGGCTCGACGAGGACGGAGAGATGATCGCCGATCTCGCTTTGCCGGCACGGACGCACGAGCCGTGATGCGGCTGCCCGACGAAATCGCCTTGGCCGAAGCGATCGCCGCCATCGCACCATCGGGAGTCCGGATCGGATGCCGGATGATCCGCGACGGCGACGACGCCCATCTGCTGCCCGGGGAAGCGAACTTCATCGCCGCGCGTCAACCGGCCATGCGGCGCGCCAGCGGCGCGGCCCGGTGGATCGCGCACGGACTGCTGGCGGAGCTTGGCGTTGGCGACGTCGCCATCTTGCGCTCGCCAACCGGCGCGCCGGTCTGGCCTGACGGAATAACCGGTTCGCTCGCGCACGACGACGACATGGCCGTGGCGGCGATTGCACCGATTGGCGATATCGCCTCGCTCGGCATCGACGTCGAGCCCGCGCAGCCTCTCCCGGATGACATTTTGGCGCTCGTGACAACACCCGCGGACCGCACGGACGCAGCCGACCGGCATCTTGCCGGCCGCATCCTCTTTGCCGCCAAGGAAGCCGTCTACAAGGCCGTCTATCCGCTCGATCGCGAGGTGCTGGGCTATGAGGACATCACCATCGACCTGAACGCAGGCCGCGCAACGACGAAGACAGGCCGCAAGGCGCGGCTCGCCTACTGTGTTGCCCCGCGCGTGGTGGTGCTGGCGTTTGTCGAGGAAGACGCGCGGTACGCGCAGCCCTATTCGCCAACGATCTCTCTATATCCCCTTACCTCGCCATCGAGCCCGCGCAGCCGCCAGTTCTCGCCGTCCCGTCCCTCGACATGGCAAGGCCCGATCGGCACCTTGCCGCCGCCTTCCGGCAGGTCGAGCACATAGACGGGGTTGCAGATGCCCGACAGCCGCGCGCGCAGCGCTTCGGTCAGCGCCTGTCCCTGGGCAATCGTCGTGCGGCGATGCGCCATGCCGCGCGCGAGGTCGCCATGGTGCAGGTAGTAGGGTTTAACGCCGAGGCGGTACATCAGCTCGCGGCAGAGCTCCTCCAGCGCCTCGATGCTGTCGTTGACGCCCTTGAGCAGAACGCTCTGGTTCAGCAGCACGAAGCCGGCTTGCCGAAGCGTGCGGCAGGCGGCCTCGGTTGCGTCGGTGATCTCGCGCGCGTGGTTGAAATGGGTGACGACAGTGACCATCAGCCGGCCCTGCAGCGCCGCGACGAGCCCTGATGTAATGCGCGACGGCAGCACCACCGGCACGCGCGTATGGATGCGCAGCAGCCGCACATGCGCAATGGCATCGATGCGCGCGAAGATCTCGGCCAGTGCCTTGTCGGGCAGCGACAGCGGATCGCCGCCGGTCAGGATCACCTCACGGATTTCGGGGTGATCCGCGATATAGGCCAGCGCCGGCTCCAGCGCCTCGCGCGTATAACCCCTGCCGATCGAGGTCAGCGATTCCTTGCGGAAGCAGAACCGGCAATAGACCGCGCATTGATAGGTCGGGAACAGCAGCACCCGGTCGGCATGGCGATGCGTCAATCGCGGCACCGGGCTGAAGTCATGGTCGGCGATCGGATCGTCGAGTTCCCCTTCCACCTCCTCCAGTTCCTGCGGAGAGGGGATGACCTGCGCCCGGATCGGATCGGCCGGGTCGTTCCAGTCGATCAGGTCGAGATAGGCTTTGGGCGCACGCACCTTGTGGTTCGCGGCCGCCGCTTGCGCCGCCGCGCGCTCAGCTGGCGACAACGGCAGGGACGCCAGATCGCGCACGTGGCGCACGCCGGCGCGAATTTCGGCCTGCCAGGCGGTATCGGGATCGGCGGCGGGCGCGTCGTGGAGGTTGGTGTCTGAGGTCATCGGGTTTCTCGGGCAATCTGGCGGTGCTATCGGCCGGATGGGCGGGCGGGTCAACCACGTGCATTGCCGCAGGATTGTCAGCGCCGCGATCCTTCTCGCGCGCCCCTCTGTCCTGCCGGACATCTCAAGGGGGGAGATTGGCAGCAGCATGCTTCGCGCCTTTCTTCGCCGCTGAACCGCTGGAAATTGGCGAAAGCCGGCGCGGCATCCAATCTCCCCCCTTGAGGGGGAGATGTCCGGCAGGACAGAGGGGGGTGTTCAAGCGCCAACCTGCCCCGCCACCAACTTTCGCCGCATCGACCAGAGCCACGATTTCGGGCATCTATAGCCGACAGCGCCGCATGGGGAGATGCGGCGCCACCAGGGAGGACTGCCATGACCAACACACCGGCGCTGCCGCACTATGTCGATGCCGTTGCTCACTTTCGCATCGAGGATGAAATTGCCCGGCTCCACGGCGATCCCGCGACGGGCATCAACGCCTGCATCGAATGCTGCGATCGCCATACCGGCCAGAACCGGCTGGCGCTGCGCGCCATCTCCGCCGGTGGCGAGTTGCGGGAGTTCAGCTTCGACGATCTCAAGGAGATGTCGGCGCGCGTCGGCAACATGCTGAAAGCGGCTGGTGTCGGCTCCGGCGACATCGTCGCCGGCATGCTGCCGCGCATTCCCGAACTGGTGGCGCTCATCCTCGGCACCTGGCGTATCGGCGCGGTCTACCAGCCGCTGTTCACCGCCTTTGGCCCCAAGGCCATCGACCACCGGCTGAAGACCAGCGGCGCGAAGCTCGTCGTCACCAACATGGCCAATCGCAGCAAACTCGACGAGGTGGAGGATTGCCCTCGGGTTGCGACCATCCTTGCCCCAGGCGAAGCCCTGCCGGCCGGCGACATCGATTTCCGCGCCGCCTTTGCCGCCGCCTCGCCTGACTGCCAGCCGGTGATCCGCAAGGGCGACGATTTGTTCATGATGATGTCGACCTCGGGCACGACCGGTTTCCCCAAGGGCGTTCCGGTGCCGCTCAACGCGCTGATGGCCTTCGGCGCCTATATGCGCGATGCCATCGGGCTGCGGCCCGACGACGTCTTCTGGAACATCGCCGATCCCGGCTGGGCCTACGGCCTCTATTACGCCGTCACAGGCCCCCTGCTGCTTGGCATCGCCACGACCTTGAACGAGGGCGCCTTCACCGCCAAAAGCACCTACGACATCATCGAGCGCCTCGGCGTCACCAGCCTCGCAGGCTCGCCCACCGCCTTCCGCCTGCTGCTGGCCGAAGGACCCGAGGCAGCCGCCCGCGTCAAGGGCCGGCTGCGCGTGGTGAGCAGCGCCGGCGAGCCGCTCAACCCGGAGGTGATCCGCTGGTTCGACGCCCATCTCGCCGCCCCCATCCACGACCATTACGGCCAGACCGAGAACGGCATGATGGTCAACAACCATCATGGCCTGTCGCACCCGGTGCGCCACGGCTCGGCCGGCTTCGCCATGCCGGGCTACCGCATCGTCGTGCTCGACGAGGCCGGCCACAAACTTGGCCCCAACCAGCCCGGCATTCTCGCCGTCGACATCGCCAATTCGCCGCTGCGCTGGTTCGGCGGCTATCACCAGGCCGAAACCCCTGCCATTGAGGGTGGCTATTACCGCACCGGCGACACGGTCGAATTCGAGCCCGACGGCTCGATCTCCTTCATCGGCCGCGCCGACGACGTCATCACCTCGGCCGGCTACCGCATCGGCCCGTTCGACGTCGAAAGCGCGCTGCTCGAACATCCGGCGGTCAACGAGGCAGCCGTCGTCGGTGTGCCCGACCCGCAGCGCACCGAAATCGTCAAGGCCTTCGTCGTTCTGGCGCCCGCCTTTCGAGGCAGCGAGGCGCTGGCCGAGGAACTGGCGCATCATGTCCGCAAGCGCCTCTCGGCCCACGCCTATCCGCGCGAAGTCGAATTCGTCAGCGAGTTGCCGAAGACGCCGAGCGGCAAGATCCAGCGGTTCCTGCTGAGGAAGGCCGAGGTGGAGAAGGGGAAGGGGTGACGCTGCCAATCTCCCCACAAGGGCAGGGCTATCGCATACGGATTCTTGCGAAGAAGAACCCCCACCCTAACCC
>NZ_RZRT01000048.1:0-46772 GCF_003998295.1 Mesorhizobium sp. M7A.F.Ca.US.011.01.1.1 | reverse complement strand
CACATGAAACTGGTTCGCCGAAGCGCCAAGCGGTTGGGTTGGCGCGATGCTTCGGCGAACCCATCGTAAGGGGAAAACTGTTACCTATGTATCCGGTTCAAACTGTTACCCATCTATCGGCTGGACACCGGCAGGCAGGCGAGGGGCAGCGCCAACGCCGGTCATAACTAACCAAACTTTGTAACGGTTACATTTTTTCATTGGTGCGTCACATCTGTTTGCGGGCATCATGGAAAGACCCCTGTCCACTGGACCTTACATGACCGCCATAACCCCTCCCGGCATCGCCGACATCCACGCCGCCGCCGCGCGTCTCTCCGGCCTGATCGTTGAAACCCCGTTGATCGAATCGCAGGAGCTGAACAAGCGCTTCGGCGGCCGCATCCTGTTCAAGCCGGAGACGCTGCAGCGCACCGGCTCGTTCAAGTTCCGCGGCGCCTACAACAAGCTGTCATCGCTGAGCGAGGCTGAACGCAGCCGGGGCGTCGTTACCTTCTCGTCGGGCAATCATGCGCAGGGCGTCGCGGCGTCGGCGGCGATGTTCGGCGTCAAGGCGGTGATCGCCATGCCTTCGGACGCGCCGGCGATGAAGATCGCCAACGTCCGCAATATGGGGGCGGAGGTGGTGCCGTTCGACCGCTTTCGCGACGACCGCATGACCGTGGTTCGCCCTTACATGGAAAGAGGCATGGTGCTGGTGCCGCCTTTCGACGACCCGGCCATCATTGCCGGCCAGGGCACGATCGGCCTCGAATTGATGCGCCAGGCGAAAGCGCTTGGCGTCGACCTCGACGCGGTGATCGTCCCCTGTGGAGGCGGCGGCTTGTCGAGTGGCATCTCCGTTGCTGTCAAGGATGCCTCGCCGAACACGGCGGTCTGGGCGGTGGAGCCCGAGCATTTCGACGACACCCGCCGGTCGCTGGCCGCCGGTGCCAGGGTTTCGAACGAGCCCGGCCATAGCTCCATCTGCGACGCGCTGCTGACCGCCGAGCCCGGCCTGATCACCTTCGAGATCAACCGCAGGAACCTCACCGGTGGCATCGCCGTCTCGGACCAGGCGGCGGCGCAGGCGATGCGCGACGCCATGGCCTATCTCAAGCTGGTCGTCGAGCCCGGCGGCTGCGTGGCGTTGGCGGCACTGTCATCGGGCGAGATCGAACTGTCCGGCAAATGCATTGCAGTGGTGCTGTCCGGCGGCAATGTGGATTTCGGGACTTATGCCGGGATCATGGCGGCGGCTTGAAACGGCGATGTCCAAGGGGATCTGATATGGAGTATCTGGCGACACGTTCCGCCTTGGATCACTCCTCGCCCGGCGCCAAATCGTCGCCGCGCTGAGCA
This sequence comes from Mesorhizobium sp. M7A.F.Ca.US.011.01.1.1, assembly GCF_003998295.1. Taxonomy (NCBI): domain Bacteria; kingdom Pseudomonadati; phylum Pseudomonadota; class Alphaproteobacteria; order Hyphomicrobiales; family Phyllobacteriaceae; genus Mesorhizobium; species Mesorhizobium sp. M7A.F.Ca.US.011.01.1.1. The sequence continues at coordinate 45,431 of NZ_RZRT01000048.1, read as the reverse complement.
TGGTTATCTACCGCCCGCTCACGCGTTCCGAGCTGCCCGACGATACGGCATCCCTTGCCCGCTACCTCGTTGGCAAACTCGTGGTGCGCGAACTGCCCGAAGGCATCGCCAGCGGCCGTATCGTCGAGACAGAGGCCTATGTCGTCGGTGATGCCGCCGGGCACGGCTACCGGGGTATGACCCCGCGCAACCGTTCGCTGTTTCTCGACGCTGGGCACGCCTATGTCTATCTCGCTTACGGCATCTCCTACATGCTCAATGTCTCGAGCGAGATGCCAGGGGTCGGAACCGGCGTGCTGATCAGGGCGCTTGAGCCGCTCGAGGGCATTGCGATCATGCGGCACAATCGCGGCATCGAGCGCCTGCGCGACCTGGCGCGAGGACCGGGAAGGCTGACCCAGGCGTTGCGGATCGATCGTTCGCTCGATGGGCTCGATCTTTGCCGCAAAGGCCCGCTATGGCTGGCAACCGATAGCCGCGAATCCGACGAAATGGGGGAGAGCGTCAGGATCGGCATTTCGAAAGATGCGGACCGCCTGCTGCGATTCTATGTCAAGGGAAGCGTGTTCGTCAGCGGTTCAAAATCACTGAACGGGTAGGCGGCTGATGGCTTCGGCCTAATCCAGCGTCCGCCTGAACCGCACCAATGCCACACCGGCAAACAAGGCCACGAACACCACCAGCCAGCCGATCTCGTCTGCCACTGCGGGCAGTTCAGCGCCCTTCAGCATCACGGCGCGGGTGATGCGCAGGAAATGCGTCAGCGGGAATATCTCGCCGAAGATTTGCGCCCAGTCCGGCATGCCGCGATAGGGGAACATAAAACCCGACAGCATGATCGACGGCAGGAAGAAGAAGAAGGTCAGCTGCAGGGCCTGCATCTGCGTGCGGGCGATGGTCGAAATCGTGTAGCCGAGCAGCACCAGCGCCAGCACGAAGATCAGCACGGCGGTCAACAGCAGCGACATCGACCCGGTGAAGGGGATGGCGAACAGCAGCTTCGCCGCCGCCAGCACCACCACCACCTGCACGCCGCCGACCGCCAGATAGGGCAGCACCTTGCCCATCATGATCTCGAGCGGGCTCGACGGCATCGCCAGAAGGTTTTCCATCGTGCCGCGTTCGGTCTCGCGGGTCAGCGCGATCGAGGTCATCATCACCATGGTCATCTGCAGGATGACGCCGAGCAGGCCGGGCACGATGTTGTATTGCGAGATGCCTTCGGGATTGTAGCGCCGGTGTACGACGACATCGAGCTGACCCTTGGCGGCCTCGGCGGCGGCTTCCTGCGTGCCTTGCGCCCTCAGCAGTGCCTGGCTGGCGACGGTGCCGAGCGTCGAGATGGCGCCGCTGGCCACCGCCGGGTCGGTGGCGTCCGCTTCGATAAGTATCTGCGGGTTGTTGCCGCTCTCCACCCTCCTGGCGAAATCGGCGGGGATGGTGACGACAAAGGCGACGTCGCCGCGCGATATCAGGAACTCGGCCTCGGCGGCACTTTGCGCGACATGGTCGAAACGATAGTAGCCGGTGGTCTGCAGCGCCGCGACAATGGCACGAGTGTAGGGATCGTTGCTCGTCGCCACGAGTGCCGCCGGCAGGCTTTTCGGGTCGTTGTTGATGGCGTAGCCGAAAAGCACCAATTGTATCAGCGGCACGCCCAGCATCATGGCGAAGGTGATGCGGTCGCGCCGCATCTGGATGAATTCCTTGGTCAGCAGCGCGCCAAGCCGGGCGAAGGAAAAGACGCTGTTCATGCCATGTTGTCCTTCGACCCGGACATGAACTGGATGAAGACGTCCTCGAGGCTGGTTTCGCCGGGCGAAACTTTCACGCCCTTATGCTCTTTCTCGACGTCGGCGAGTGCGGCTTCGAGCTTCTTCCTGTCCGAGCCGACGACATGCAGCGTCGCGCCGAACGGCGCCACCTGGTCGACGCCGGGGCGGCTCTGGAGCGCTTCGGCGACCTGGTCGAGCCGCGGACCCTGCAGCACAAACGTGGTCAGGCCGGCATTTTTCACCACCTCGGCGACCGTGCCGGTGGCCAGCATCTTGCCGTAGGAGATATAGCTGATGCGGTGGCAGCGCTCTGCCTCGTCCATGTAGTGGGTGGAGACCAGCACGGTCAGCCCGCCGCTGGCGAGGCGATGGATCTCGTCCCAGAACTCGCGCCGCGCCTTCGGGTCGACACCGGCCGTCGGTTCGTCGAGCAGCAGCAATTTCGGCTTGTGCATGATGCAGGCGGCCAGCGCCAGCCGCTGCTTCCAGCCGCCCGACAAGGTGCCGGCCAGCTGGTTGCGGCGCGACGCCAGGCCGAGGTCCTCCAATGTGCGCGCCACATGCTCCTCGACCGGCTTCAACCGGTAGAGCCGCGCCACGAATTCGAGATTCTCGCCGATCGTCAAATCCTCGTAGAACGAGAATTTCTGCGTCATGTAGCCGACTTCACGCTTGATGCGCAGGCTCTCGGTGCGGATGTTGAAGCCGAGCACCGTGCCTTCGCCTTCGTCCGGCGTCAGCAGGCCGCACATGATGCGGATGGTGGTGGTCTTGCCCGAACCGTTGGGCCCGAGAAAGCCGACGATCTCGCCCTCGGCGACCGACATCGTCACATGGTCGACGACGGTCTTGTCGCCAAAACGCTTGACCAAGCCATGGACGTCGATGGCGTTCATTTTGCACTGTCCGCGAGATCAACATCGACGATCTGGCCGGGCTGCAGCGGCCCGGCATCGCCCTCCGGCCGCGCTTCGACCAGATAGACCAGCTTCTGCCGGTTCTCGAGCGAATAGATCACCGGTGGCGTGAACTCGGGATCCGGCGAGACATAGCTGACGCGCGCCTTCACATCCGGGCCGCAGCCGTCGCAATGGACGCCGAGCAAGGTGCCGACCTTGACCGAGGAGAAAGCGTTCTCCGGGATGTAAACGCTGAGCTTGACCGCGCCGTCGGGCAGGATCGAGATGACAGGCGCCGTCGGACCTGATGTATCGCCCGGATTGCGGATGACATCGTTGACGCGGCCCGGCGAAGGCGCTGCCAGCACCCGCTTCGACAGCCGCCATTGCGCCTGCTCCAGGGCCGCCTGCGCCTGCTTGACCTGATTGTCGGCGGCCTTGATCGTTTCGGCCCGTGCCGGCAGGCCGCCGACGGCGAGATTGGCATTGGCCTGACCGACCTGCGCATTGGCCGTCTCGAGCGTGGCCGACGCGGTGTCGAAGTCGGCTTGCGTGCCGGCGCCGCGCTTGAACAGATCGGCGGCGCGGTCGTATTTGCGCTTGGCGTCGGCGGCCTGGGCGCTGGCCATGTCGACCTCGGCCTTCAGCACGGCGATCTCTTCCGGCCGCTTGCCGATCTGCAGGTCGGCCAATTGCGCCTGGGCCTGGGCAAGGCCGGCCTGCGCCTGCGCCACCGCGATTTTTGCGTCGGCACTTTCCAGCGTCACCACGGTCGTGCCGGGCACCACACGGTCGCCGCGCTTCACAGCGACGGTCTCGACCTGCGCCACCTCGATCGGTGCCAAAAGCACGTAGTCGCCTTCGACATAGCCGACGGCCAGCGGGGCTGCCGGGGCACAGGCACTGAAGAGCTGCGCGGCGAGCGGCAGCGAACACAGAAAGCTCATGGTCTTTGCCCCTTTGTCTTTGCACCTTTTCTGGCGGCCAATATGGCCTTGAGATTGCCCGAAGTGACCGCCACCACCTTGGCGGCCTCCGCGGCGCCGATATCGGTCCAGCCCATGCGGCGCATCACCGCCTCGCGGCCGATGCGGAAATAGATGACCTGGCCGATCAGCGTGAACACGGTGAGCCTTGTCGCCTCGCTTTCGGCCGGCTCGCCGGTCGCCTGTTCCCAGAGTTGGCACAGCCGGCGATGGCTCGGCTCGAAGACACCGTCATAGATACGATCGAGGGCTGCCGTTGGATGGGAAAGTTCGCGCAGGATGAACTGCACGATCTCGCCGGCTTGCGGACTGGCCACGACAAAGCCGACCATTCGCTCCAGCGCCGCGAAGAGCTGTGCTTGCGCCGCCTCCGGACCGCCTGGCATCGGCGCCTGCGCATTGCCGAGCGCCTGGCCGGCCACACCCTGGATGGTCTCGACGATAAAGTCTGCGGCAGCGGCACGAAGGCCCTCCTTGCCACCGAAATGATAGGCGATCGAGCCGATATTGGCTCGCGCCTCGGCGGCGATCTCGCGCGTCGAGGTGCCGTCGAAACCCTGACGCCCAAACAGTTTCAGCGCCGCGCGGACAAGCGCCGCACGCGTCATCTCGGCGGGAGATGCTTCGCGGCGAAGGATTTTGGCGTCAGGCTGCTTGATCATGTCGGGTATTTAATCAATCGATTGATTAAAGTCAATCCGTGAACGCCAAACTGTGTACGTCACCGTCTTGCCATGGGCGGCGGCAACCGCTTTAGTGCGCGGCCATGGGCAAGGAAGTCGAACGAAAATTCCTGGTCTCCAGCCCCGCGTGGCTAGAACTGGCCGAGGCGGATATCCGCATTCTCCAGTTCTATCTCGCTGCCGGCCCCGAGCGCACGGTGCGCATTCGCATCAGCGATGGCATTTCCGCCAGGCTGACGCTCAAATTCGGCAGCAAGGCGCGCGAACGCGACGAATTCGAATATTCGATTCCGCTGTCGGAGGCGGTGGAGATGCTGGACTTCGCCATCGGACGTGTCATCGAGAAGACACGTCACCATGTTAGGCACCGTGGCTATCTCTACGAAATCGATGTCTTTGGCGGTCCGCTTGCGGGACTTGTGATCGCCGAACTTGAGACGCCGGAGGACGTGCCGGACGAAATGCTGCCTGATTGGCTCGGCCGCGAAGTCACCGGCGAGTCAAAATTCTACAACGCGTCGCTCGCCCTTGGGGGGATACCGGAGATCGCCGCATGAGCTTTCGTATCGATCCGCGCCTGCCGCTGACCGGCGAGGTCAGGCGTATCCTTGCCGAGGAAATCGGCAAGGCGCTGCATCACCTTGACGCCGCACGGAGCCGGCCGGAACAGGCGCTGCACAAATGCCGCAAGCGGCTGAAGAGCACTCGTGCCTTGCTGCGGCTTGTTCGTTCCGGCAACGAAACGTTTTGCGAGACCGAGAACCAGTGCTATCGCAATGTGGCCGGCCTGCTTGCCGGTCCGCGCGAGGCGACTGCGCTGATCGAGACCATCGACCGGCTGGCGGCGAGCTTTCCCAAGGAGAGCGCCGACGATGGGCTTACTGCTGCGCGCGACAGGCTGATCGCGCGCCAGCATGAACTGCACGAAGGCAGCGGGCTCGAAGCGGCGATCGGCGCGGCGACCGCCGCTTGCGAGGATGGCCTCAAACGCATCGAAGCGCTGGCCTTGCCCGACCAGCCGGAACAGGCGGCCGACGTGCTTGCCGAAGGTGCCCGCGTCACGCTGCGCCGTGCCAGGAAGGCGCTCGACAAGGCCGGATCGCGGGGCGCGGCCGATGATTTCCACGATTTGCGCAAGGCGGCCAAGACCCACGGCATGCATCTGTCGCTGCTCGGCAGGCTGTGGCCGACACCGATCAAGGCCCGGCGCAAGGCGGTCGACGAACTGGGCGAGCGGCTGGGCGACCTGCACGATGTGCTGGTGATGCGCGCGCTGCTCGAGGCCGACGACCAGCCGCTCGGGCCGCCCGAGGACACGAAACTTCTGGGCAAGCTGTTGAAACGGTCGGAGAAGCAGCTGAAGAAGAGCTGCCTTGCCGAGGCGGCCGAACTGTTCGGCGACAGTCCCAAACGCTCGACACGCAAACTGGCCCGCAAGGCGCGCGACGATCTGGCTGCGCCGCCGGAAGAGGCCGCGGCGACGGCAAGTTGACTTGGCGCCTTTCCTCTCCCTCCGGAGGGGGGAGAGGTGGCGCTGCAAAGCAGCGACGGAGTGGGGGAAGCCATTCGTCAAACGCGCCGCCGCCTGCAAGACAGGCACAAACCCCGCGAGCAAGGTCGACCCCCACTCCGTCGAGCTTCGCTCGACACCTCTCCCCCGATCGACGGGGGAGAGGAAAAGCGCGCGTTCACCGGCTTCATTCCTCTGCCTTCAGCGGGGAGAAGGCGGCCGCAAAGCGGCCGGATGAGGGCCTGCGCCCTATCAGCAACCCTGTCGCTCCACCCGTGCGCTAGCCCTCATTACCCGCGGATGCTAATCGCCATGGAACATGACCGAGCCCGGCGACACGCTTCTGGATCGACTTGGCCGCTGGCTTGCCGGCCGGCTGCAGGAAGAATCGTCCGGCTACGAGCCCTACACACCGTCCGATGCCGAAACGCTGCGCCGCACGCTTGAGCCCGGCGACATCCTGCTGATCGAGGGCAACCAGAAGATCTCGGCGGCGATCAAATACCTGACCCAGTCGACCTGGTCGCATGCGGCCTTCCATGTCGGCGACGCCTTGCCAGAGCCGCAAGACGGCTCGGAGCGGCCGCGGCTGATCGAGGTCACGCTCGGCGAAGGCTGCGTCGCTGTGCCATTGTCGCGCTACCGCACCTACAACACCCGCATCTGCCGGGCGAGCGGGCTGGCGCCGGAGGATCGCGACAAGGTCGTCGCCTTCATGATCGGCAAGCTCGGCCTGAAATACGACCTCAAGAACATTTTCGACATGCTGCGTTTTTTCTTCCCGACACCGCCGGTGCCGGTGCGCTGGCGCCGCCGCATGCTGGCCTTCGGCTCCGGCGACCCGACACGGGCGATCTGCTCGACGCTGATCGCCGAGGCCTATAGCCAGATCCGCTATCCGATCCTGCCCGAGATCACCCGTGCGCCCGGCCGCGCCTCGGCGCAGTCGAATTACTCGCGCAAGGAAATCCTGCACATCCGCCACCACTCGCTCTACACGCCGCGCGATTTCGACCTGTCGCCCTATTTCCGCATCGTCAAACCGACGCTGGAATATGGTTTCGACTACCGGGCGGTGACCTGGGACGACAATCTTGCCGATCCCGGGACGAAGGCCGCCGAATAAACGCGATCAAATGAGTCCAACCGCGTGGACGGCCCGGGAGCGCGCCGGCCGGCGGCGCTTTGGCGTCAGTGCTTGCAAGCCGCGGCCCGCACGTCCGAGGGAGTAGCGTCATAACGCCGACGGAACGCCCGGTTGAAATAGGAAAGGTCGTTGAAGCCGGCCTCGTAGGCGATCGCGGTGATGCTGCGTCCGGCACGGCGTGGATCGCCGAGCATGCGATGGGCGCGCGCCAGCCGCTGGTTCATCATGAAATCAATTAAGGATGTGCCATCGCTCTCGAACAGCTTGCGGACGTAGCGGGCCGACAGTCCGTGGCGGGCGGCGACGTCCTGCGCCGACAGGTCGACATGGCCACCATGCGCGACGATATCGGCCTTGATGGCGCGCAAGCGGGCAACGCTGACGCCGCGGCCGCGCGCGATCTGGGCCGCATCCCTGGTCGCTCCCATGGCGAGTGCGGCAAGGTCGAAGACATGCGTCGCCGCAAGGTGGCAGGCCTCCGCGGTCAACTCGTCTCCGACCTCCTGGATCGAGCTGATATAGTCGAGCAACAGCCGCATCGCCCCGCTCTGGGTCGGCAAGGGCCGCATAAGGACCGCGGCCGGATCGCCGATCAGAGGCGAAAGCTGCTTGCGCGAAAAACTGAGATTGACGAAGCGGAACCCGCCGGCGCCGATCAGGTTGAGGCCAACCTCTTCACCGCTCATCATCAGCGCCTGGCCGTTGCCGACCGCCTCCTCGCGGCCGCGATGCTTCATCACACTGCCCCCGTCGAGGGCCGCCAGAAGAACGAAGTCGTCGTTGTCGATCAGCGACGACGTATGATGCACCCGGAATTCCGACGAGCTGCCGGTGGCGATGCCGAGGCCCGGCAACGCGCGCACCCGCATGTCGATCTGCGCCGGCGCCAGCGGATCGAGGTCCACCCTCAGAACGGTGCGGCCGTAAACCTCGCGCGTAATCTCGACGCGATCCCGCTCCGGAAACATCTCCGTCGCCAGCCTGAACGAAGCTGACGGCCCCATCGTCGCAGTCATCGACACCCCCATGCCCAAGAGCGCGGTCATATGCGCCGCGGCCTGCAAAACGTCAATCCCGGGCCGTTTTGGCCGCTTTCAGTGCCGTTCTGTCCAAGCTGACCCCCTTGGATGCCCCTAGTTTGCGGCGCGATTCCGAAACCGGAACCGCATTGGCGGCAATCCAAGGGGGCACGATGTTTCATTTGCAACTGTTCAAGACGCTGTCGGCACTGGCCGCGGCAGGCTTCAATCCGCGCGTCTATCTGCTGTCGATCGCCTTGGGCAACGCGGTGACCGATCATCGCGAGGCCAAGCTGCCGCCGCGCGCTGCCCGATGATGAGCAGCACCATGAAAAAGATCATTATCCTGGCCCTGACCATTGCCCTGGCGGGCTGCCAAACGGGCCAGGCCGACAACAAGCCGGCATCGATCGCGAGTGCGGCCGGCAGCAAGAAGGCCCAGAACGAACAGACGAAGGAAACGACCTGCGCCGATGCCGCCAAGAAGGCGGCGAAGGCGCAGACCAATGCGGCTCTGCTCGGCGGTGTCCTGTCGATGGCGGGGGGTCTTGGGGGTCTGGCTGGCAATGGTGGGGTCATTGCCGGCCAGGCCGCCTCGATCGGCGGCTCGGTTCTGCAGTCCCAGGCGACGAGCAGTGCCCGGGCCGGCATTGCGGAGGATTGTTATGGCTGAGCGGCGTTTCGCAGCCATGCGCCGGCTGGCCGGCGCGCTCGCACTTGCCGGCATGATCTTCGACAGCCCGCAGGCCTTGGCGCTGACAGCGCGGGATGCGTCGGCGGTCGTCGGCCTGATCGAGGCCTTGCAACCCGAATTCGGTCAGTTCGCCTATGACGAGGAGATCGTCGCCGACTGGTACGAGCGCGATGCCGCGGACAAGGGCTTGATTGACACAGCCGGTTTCACCGCCGACAGCTGGAAGATCGCGCTTGGCGAGACCATGCGCGGGTTCCTGGCGACGATGCCGGTCGCAGAACTCGATGCCATTTTCGCCAAGCTCAGGAATGCCATATCCGGCATGAAGGAGCTGACCGACGCACAGAAGACAGAGACCATCGCCGCCATCGACGAAGAGGTCGAAGGGTTGATGGCTTTGCGGGCCGAGGGCGACCCCTTCGCCGATGTCGTCAGGCCGCTGACGCCAAAAATCCGCAGCCTCATCCTCGGCCCGGCGATGGGGCGATAGGATGTTGGGCAACAGGAAACGAGTGGCGGGAAAAGCAACTCCGAGCGGCGGCATCGAGGCCGAACATCGCGGCATTTTTCCAACCACGGCACGTGTCAGGCGGGGCAGCCCGATCGCGATGCTTATCTGCCTGCTGGCGTCCAGCTGCAGCCAGACGGCCGCCAGCCCGCCGATCACGCCAGACCAGCATGCGCAATTGGCGGAGCTGGCGGCCGGCCCGGACTCGCCGGAGGGCCTTGGCGGGGCCCTGGCTGCAGTCGAGGCGACCAGGAAAATGCAGGACTGCAGGGCCAGCATGAACGAGACGGCCGGGCAGATGAAGACCATGGGCGCGGTCAATGGCGCGGTCGGCATCGCCGGCCGCATGGCAGGCCCAGGCGGCAAGACAGCGGCGAAAATGGTGGCGGTCGGCATCGCCAGGGCCGTGCGCGGCAAGCTCAGCCGCCAGATGCAATCGTGCTGAGACGATTGGCCGATCAGGCCGGCAGCGGCCGCCGTGTCTTGGCGGCCGGATCGGTTGCTCTCGCACCGGCATCGCGCGGATGCGGCCCGATCGGCATGATCGCCGGAAACGGCGTTGCACCAAAGGCAAACGTCCATTTGTAGCCGACCAGCCCGTCTTCCGGCGTCGTGTGCTGGTCGTGATGGGCCAGCAGTTTGGCGCGATCGGCGAGGTCCTGCGCCTCGCGTCGCACCATCTCCGCCGTCTCCGGCCGCATCCGCCTCGAGAAGCTGACGAAGGTCGCTTCGTTGTCGATATGGGTGATCGCCCAGCCGATGAAGTTCTTGTTGGTCATCTCGAACAGCGGCCTCAAGGGTCCTTCGAAATTCCATTGGATCGGTGTCTCGACAAGCAATCTCGCCGTGAGCCCGCGGCCGAGCGCGACCAGGCCGAGCTCCTCGAGATCGCGCAGATAGAGGAACATCGAGGCTTCGCTCAGGCCTTGCGAGCGCATGATGCCTTCGGGCGTGAATTTTTCCGACAGCATGACGAAAATGAACAACAGCGCCGGCCGGCCGGCGAGCTTGCGCTCGATCTCCGGCGCGATGTGGTTGACCGGACCTGGCCCCCGATTCATCGAGCCGAGCACGTTTTCCAGCTCGACGCCGGCGGCGGCGCAGATCTCCACCAGCCGGTCGAGCTTGCAGTTGCGCTCGTGGAAGATGCGCTTCACCGTCGGCTCGGAAACCCCCATGCGTTCGGCAAGCTCGCGATAGGTGACGCCCTTCGCCTTCAGCGTCCGCTTCAACGCGTCGAAGATAAGGCCGTTCATGGAATGCACCTCTTGCCGTGGGTTTCGTATCGACTTTCGATACTAGAGGTTATCGACCTTTCCGGAAAGTATCGAAAATCATAGCTCTCCGCCGTCATCACAGGAGAGCAGCCATGAACACCCTCGTCACATCAGCCTTTCTCGCCGTCATCGGCATCGCAGGCGCGCCTGCCGCCGAGGCTGGAGAACTCTGGCGCGCCACCGGCCTCGACAACCGGAATCGGCACTGTTCGACGCAGCCAACAATCGCCTTATCGTTTCCAATATCGTCGGCAATCCCGGCGACGCCGACGGCAACGGCTATCTCAGCGTGCTGTCCGTGGACGGCAGGACGGTCACCCGGCACTGGACCGACGGCATGGACGCGCCCAAGGGTATGGCGATAGCGGGCGGCAAGCTCTATGTCGCCGACATCACCAAGGTTCGCGTCGTCGACCTCGCCAGCGGCAAGCTCGTCGCCAGCATCACGGTACCGAACGCTGTTTTCCTGAACGACATGACATCCGACCAATCAGGCAACGTCTATGTCACGGACATGCTGGCCGACGCCATCTACCGCATCGACAGCGACCGGCCGGAACTGTTCGTCAGGGACCCGATGCTGGCTTCGCCCAACGGCGTCTTCGCCGATGGCGACAGGCTGATCGTCGCCTCCTGGGGCAAGGACATCAAGTCCGACTTCAGCACGGCGGAGCCGGGTGGGCTGCTGTCGGTCGACATCGCCAGCAAGGTGGTTTCGCCCTTGCCGGGCGCGCAGAAATTCGCCGATCTCGATGGCGTCATCGCCATCGGCGACACCATCTACGCCACCGCCTACATGACCGGCACGCTCCACCGCTATCAAGCCGGCGGCGCGCCGGAAGCGTTGGCGCACTTCAAACCGGGCAGCGCCGACATCGGCACCGACGGCAAGTCGATCCTCTATGTGCCGTTGATGAACGAAGGCGAGGTCGTGGCGCTGAAGCTCGACTGAGAGCCATGATCGGTGCCTCAGGGGCCGATCTCCGAGACGTTCGCCAACAGCCGATGGACTGTCGTTCATCGGCGAGGATTGCCAACTCGAACTCTTATTGTGGCTAGTAAACGACGTCGCCCGGATCGGCCCGCCAAGCGCCAATAGCGGACATTGCCGAGCAGATATTTTGATGTCGCCTTTGGGCCGGTAGCAGTCCGTCAGCTTTTAGTTGAGGCATCGAAAGCGGACATCGGGTTGCGGGCGTACCGACGGCTCAATTGGGGCCGGCAGCAGACTGGCTGGTATTGTCGGGCAGCCGACGGTGGCGACGAAGTAGGGAGGCCGGTGCGGGAGAGGGGAATCTGTGTTCTCAAACCAGCATCGACTGCTGGGCGGAGATACCCGCCGTCGCGCCTTGCGATATTGCCGTGGTGACCGAGGCCATGGCCGGGTTCGCAAGATCGCCGGCAGCATAGATGCCGGGCGTGCTGGTTTCGCGGCGCTCATCGACCTTGATGGCGATGCCGAGGGGCGTATTGACCGTGGCGAGGCCCACTAATTCATGCAGGCTTGCGGACGGCTTGTTGCGCGGATGCGCGAACAGGATGTCGACCGCGGCATTGCGGCCGCTCTCGAGATTAACGGTGGTGATATGGCCCCGATGATGGGCGATTTCGGCGATCCGGCCATCAACGACAGGTATGTTGCGGCGCGCCAGATCGGCCCGAACATCGGGTGAAATGTCGTGACCATCGGCGAAGACCGTCAACGTTTCGGTCCAGTCGTGGTACAGCCTGACATAATTGTGCGACGGCGGGCCGGACCAGACGAGACCCCAATGCTGGTCGGCGACTTCAAAGCCATCGCAATAGGGGCAGGGCACGATGGATGTGCCCCAGCTTTCGGCAAAGCCCGGAACATCAGGCATCTGGTCGGCGACGCCATAACTCAGGATCAGGCGGCGCGCCCCAAGGCGTTCGCCATCGCCAGTGAGGACGGAGAAATCGTCGATGGTGCCGGAGATGCTGTCGGCCCGGGCATTGACCAGCCTGATCGTGGGATAACGCGCCAGTTGCTGCCGCGCTTCGGCCAGGATGTCCAGCGGTGGCTTGTGATCGTGGCCGAGCAGACCATGCGAATGGCCGGCGAAGCGGTTGCGCGGCAGGCCGGTATCGAGAACGGTGACCTTGCGACGGGCACGTCCGAGCTGCAGGGCGGCGGCGAGACCGGCAAAGCTGCCGCCGATGATGATGACGTCATCCATGGTGATGGGCTCCGTGTGTGGATGAGGGGCTGGCTGGGCTTGGCTTGCACATTTTTGACACTGCGTGGTATCGTAATTCAAGAATTATGATACTGTCAAGGACTGGAATTGTCGTGACCGAAAACAGCCAGGGCCGGCGCGGCCGGCCCGCCAATGAGGCGCTTGGCCAAACGATAGTCGACGCCGCGTGCGAACTCTTTGAGGAATTGGGTTTTCATGCGACCACATTGGACAAGGTCGCCCAGAGAGCGAAGATATCCAAGCTCAGCATCTATCGGCACTTCGAGAACAAGGAGGCGCTGTTCAGCGCGGCCATCGCGGCCCGCTGCCATCAGTTTGCACCGCAGGCCCTTTTTGAAGGCGTCGACGGTTCGGCCGAAGATCAGCTGATGGCGGTGGGATCATCCCTGCTTCGCACGCTGTTGAACCCGGACGTCCGCAGTGTCGAAGCCATGATCATGGCCGACAAGACGAATCAAAAGTCGTTAAGCAAGCTCCATTACGAAGCCGGCCCCGCCCATGTCATCGCCCAAATCGAGGCCCTGTTGCGTCAGTTGCACGCGAAGGCGGTTCTGAACGTGACCGATCCTCTCCGGTCCGCCCGCCTGTTTGCCGCGCTTATCAAAGGATCCGATCTCCTGATTATCGCACGCTTCGATGAGGCGAGAGCAGAGGACGACAACGAAATCGAATCCTATTGCCGGTCGGCCGTCGCCATGTTCATCGCCGCGCACGGTGGCACGACCACCCGGGCGGATAGCCTAGGAGTACTTGCATGATATTTGGGGCTCGCATTGACATCAACGCGACTATTATCGTTGGGCAGCGGGCTGACCGGCGGCGTAACCTGCTACCACCCCATTCGAGGCCTTAGTGCTGGCTTAGCAGACCGTCAGCTTTCGGGAATCTGCAACGGTGGTCTGAATGGCGGAAACGAGGGCGCAAAGCGGCCGTTCACGTCGCGCCGTGCGTGAGTCAAACCAGGGCCAAAACGTTTGCGTTCAACCGGCGGACACCTGTGTGGCCCGCCGACCGGCAAATCCCGATTTCTACTCTGCCTCCAGCTTCCCTTTCAGCTGCGCCCGCGCATCCTTGATCGAGGCGGCATAGGTCACCAGCGGGCGCTTGACGCCGTGGTTGATCAGCATACGCCGGATCTGCGGCGCGGCACCTGATATGATGAAGCGGACGCCGGCGCGTTTCGCCTTGTGGGCGGCGCCCTCGATGACGTTGGCCGCCGTCGAATCGAAGAACGGTACGGCCGAGCAATCGAGGATGAAGTTTTTGCGCTGGTCGGCGATGCGGTCGAGCACGGTGCCGACGGTCGACGCGGCGCCGAAGAAGAAGGCGCCCGAGATGCGGTAGACGACGGTGTCGGCGTCGGTCGCCTCGCTGGCATCGTAGGCGTTGGTGCTGTCGGCGACATCCTCCTGCACCAGCGGCTGATCGGCCTCGACCGCAATCGACTTGGCCATGCGGTCGATGAACAGGATCGACCCCAGCACGAAGCCGACGACGATGCCTTCGGTGAGATCGCGGAAGATGACGAGCAGGAAGGTCGCCATCAGCACCAGCGCATCGCCGCGCGAGGCACGCAGCAAGGTGGCGAAGGCCTGTTTCTCGAACATGTTCCAGCACACGACGGCCAGCACGCCGGCAAGGGCGGCGAGCGGGATGTAGCTGGCGAGCGGCGCCGCCACCAGCATCAAAGCGAGCAGGATGGCTGAGTGGACGATGCCCGAAACCGGTCCGTGGGCGCCGGCCCGCACATTGGTCGCCGTGCGGGCGATGGTGCCTGTGGCGCAGATGCCGCCGAACAGGGCAGACGCGATGTTGGCGAAGCCTTGCGCCACCAGTTCGCAGTTGGAACGGTGACGCCGGCCCGTCATGCCGTCGGCGACCACGGCCGACAGCAGCGATTCGATGGCGCCCAGCAAGGCGAAGGCGATGGCATCCGGCAGCACGTCAATAATCCTGTCCAGGCTGACCGGTGGCAGAGCGGGCATTTGCAGGCTGCGCGGGATGCCGCCAAAGCGGGTGCCGATCGTCTCCGCCGGCAACGAGAGAAGCGCCACGACCAGCGATGCCAGCCCGATGGCGATGAGCATTGCGGGCCATGTCGGCCGCCAGCGCTTCAGGCCGGCGATGGTGACGATGGTCAACACCGCCACCAAGGTCGCCGCCGGGTTGATGGTGCCGGCCGCCTCGGCGACCGCGATCAGCTTCGGCACCAGCGGTCCGGGCTCCTTGCCGGCAAGCGTCAGCCCGAACAGTTCGACGATCTGTCCCGAAAAGATGATGACGGCGATGCCGGCGGTGAAGCCGACCGTCACCGGATAGGGAATGAACTTGATGTAGGTGCCGAGACGGAGATAGCCGATGGCGAGCAGGAAGACCCCTGCCATCATCGTTGCCAAAAGCAGCCCATCGATGCCGACACGGGCAACCGTCGCTGCCACCAGCACAATGAAGGCGCCGGCCGGACCGCCGATCTGGAAGCGGCTGCCGCCGAGCGCCGAAATGATGAAGCCGCCGACGATCGAGGTGTAGAGGCCGCGCTCGGGAGCCACGCCCGAGGCGATCGCGATCGCCATCGACAAGGGCAGCGCGACGATGGCGACCGTCAGCCCGGCAATGGCGTCTGCCTTGAAGTCGGCGACCGTGTAGCCCTCGCGCCAGACCGTCACCAGCTTCGGTGTGAACAATTCGGAAAATGTCGGCTTTACCGACCTGTGGGCCGGTTCATGCACTGCCCGCTGCGTCTGATCCATGGACTGCCTTTCGCACCCTGAAAGGCGGCGGGATCGTCGGCAGGGCTGTCGGCGGTCGCCGTCGCGACTTTATGCCGGCTCAGCCTTGGGACCCCGCGGCACGGCAGGCTTGAGGCGCACGCCCCGGCCGCCGCGCTCGCTGGTCTGGTTCTCGCCGATCAGCTCCACCCCGGCCTCGTCGAGAGCCTGGATGACCTTCATCAGCGTGTCGACCACGCCCCTGACCACGCCATCGCTCGCCTCCATGCGCTGGATGGTCGGAAGCGAAACGCCGGCGCGCTCGGCGAGCGTCTTCTGATCGATGCCGGCCAGCGCCCTTGCGGCACGCATCTGCGCGGCAGTGATCATCGGCTGGAATCCCCGTCTGAGTCTGCAAAAATGAGGTATAATATCATTATTGTGATGTTTCAAGCGTTAGTATGAACGTCTGGGGCGTAAGGCGCGGCGCATTGACTGACCATTTTTTCAGATACTTTCCCGGGCTGATCAGCCGGCTGATCTAGTCTCCAGTCTCGCCGTCCGGATGCTGCCCACGCCATCGCTGCCACGCCCGGGCAGCGAGCCAGCAAAGCATCGCCCAGACGAAGCCCGCGCACCAGCCGGCAAGCACGTCCGATGGCCAGTGGACGCCAAGATAGATGCGGCTGATGCCAACCAGCAGCGTCGTCAGCACCGCCAGCGACAGCACATAGATCTTCGTCGTTCGACCGGGCAGGAAGCGTGCCGCCAGCGCGCCGAGCGTCAGATAGGTCACCGCCGACAGCATGGCGTGGCCGCTCGGAAAAGACAGCGTCGTTTCGTTGACGAGATGCGAGACGAGTTCGGGGCGCGGCCGGTCGATGCCGGCTTTCAGCAGGCTCGACAGCACCTGACCGCCGGCCACCGCCACGAAGATGAAAAGGGCGGTCGCCGGCCTGCGGATAAGCAGGAGATAGACGATTACCGCCGTCACGATCAGCACCAGCACGCTGCCGCTGCCAAGGCTGGTGATGTCGCGCATCGCCCCTTGCAGCCACAGCGGGCCGATCGGGCTGTCAGGGCGGCCCGCCTGGCGGAAGGCGAGCAGGATCTCGGTGTCGAAGCTATGTGGCGTGGCGGCGCGCGCCACCTCCATCAGCTCCTCGAATCCCCACAGGCCGGCGGCGATGACCAGGCCGGCCAGCAGCACCGGGAATTCAACCCGGTTGAGCAAAGCGTTCGCGGCGTTCTTCATCGGCAATTCGCCCGTTACAGCCGGCCTTGCAGATAGGGTCCGAGCGTGATCAGCGCCACTGCGGCGATCGCCAGCATGATGCCGGTCGCCTGCAGCGCATTGACGCGCTCGCCGAAGAAGACCAGCGCCACGACGTTCACCGAGACCAGCTGGATGACGGCAGACAGGCTGAACGATACCGACATGCCGAATTCGCGGATCAGCCGCAGCATGATCAGATTGCCCAGCGAATAGAGCGCCAGCGTCAGCGCGATCTTGCCAAGGCTCGGCGCCAGGCCCCATTGCTTGGCGGCTGTCGCCGCCAGCAGGAAAATGACCGTCGAAAAGCCGAGCTGCAGCAATCCCGAAAAACTCAACGTTTCGTCCCCTCTCGAAGCGGCTCCCGCCGCGTGTGTCGCGGACGTTGTTTCCCAAGCGCGCCGGGACGTCAAGCGACCTTGACCAAACGAAGCTCTTGGCAATGGCAAGCCGGAAGCTCAAAGTACTACCATCGCCCAATCTGTCGGTTCGAAGGGCGGTCAGGGGCTCATGATTCGCAGTTTTCAAAACCTGGTGCGGCGCTGGAGCGAGCTTTCCCTTGCCCTGCAATTCGTCGTTGCCGGCGGCTTTGGCCTGCTGGCCGTCATGTTGGTGGTCGGCACCTGGGTGACGGCGCAGATCCGGGACGGCGTCATCCGCAATTCGGCCGCCACGACGGCGCTCTATGTCGACAGCGTGATCGCGCCGCTGCTTCCCGACTTGCGCAAGGAGCAGGAGCTCAGCGAATCCGTCAAGCAGGCGCTGGACGAGACGCTTGGCCAGGGCGCGCTTGGCAAGCGCCTCGAATCGTTCGTGCTCTGGCGCCGCGACGGGACGGTTCTCTATGCCAAGGAGACGGCCCTGATCGGCCGCCGCTTCGGTCCGAGCGACAATCTGCGTTCCGCCTTCGAAGGCAACGTCGTCGCTGAATTCAATACATTCGATGTTGATGAACGCGAGGAGAAGGCTACCGGCTTGCCATTGCTGGAGATCTACAATCCCGTGCGCGAGCCCTGGTCGGGCGAGGTGGTGGCGGTCACCGAGTTCTATGAGATCGCCGATGATTTCCAGGCCACCCTGGCGTCCGCTCTGTGGTCGAGCTGGCTGATCGTGGCTGGCGCGACCCTGGCGGCATTCCTGCTCCTGTCGGGCATCGTCCTGCGCGGCAGCCGCACCATCGACGATCAGCGTGGGGCGCTGCGCCGCCAGGTGTCGGAGCTGCAGGGTCTGGTGGCGCAAAACAGTGCCTTGCGACTGCGCGTGCAGCGGGCCTCTCGCCGCGCCACCGCGCTCAACGAAAGATATCTGCGCCGCATCGGCGCCGACCTCCACGACGGCCCGGCCCAACTCGTGGCCCTGGCGGCGCTGCGCATGGACAGCCCGATATTTTCCAGCGATGGCCATTCGGGCGAAAGCCGTTCGACCGAGGTCGCGATGATCCGCAAGACGCTGGAGGATGCGATGCGCGAAATACGCGGCATCTGCACCGGCCTTGTCCTGCCGCAGATCGAGACGGCTGCCGCAACCGACATTTTGCGGCTGGCCGTCAAGGAACACGAGCAGAGGACGGGAACGTCGGTGAAGCTGACGCTGGCCGGACAGTTGCCGGAACCGGGCGCCTCCGAGAAGATCAGCATCTATCGTTTCGTTCAGGAAGGGCTGAACAACGCCTATCGCCACGGATTGGGCAAGGATCAGGCGGTGAGTGCCGGGATGAAAGGTGGCAGGCTTTTCGTCGAAGTGTCGGACGGCGGGCCGGGTTTCGATCCGGCGGCACGGGTCGAGGGCCTCGGGCTCGCCGGCCTCAGGGAGCGGGTCGAAAGCATTGGCGGACAATTCGAAACCTTGACCGGGCCGCAAGGTACGCGTTTGGTGATCCGCCTGTCGGTCGAGGAGCAAGCATGACTGGGACCATCCGCATCGCCATTGTCGACGATCATCCCCTCTTTCGCGAAGGTGTGACGCGCAGCCTGTCGGAAATCGGGGGCTTCGAGATGGTTGGCGAGGGCGCCACGGCGCAGGATGCCGAACGCCTCGCCGCGACGGTGCGGCCCGACATCTTGCTGCTCGATATCTCCATGCCGGGCGGCGGGCTGACCGCGGTCGCAAGCATCCTCGCCAGCCATCCCGCCCAGAAGATCGTCATGCTGACCGTTTCAGAGGCCAATGCCGATGTGACCAAGGCGCTGAACGCAGGGGTGAATGGCTATGTCCTCAAAGGCGTCGGGTCGCGCGGGCTCGCCGACATCCTGCGCAATGTCGCAGCCGGCGAAAGCTATCTGTCGCCGACGCTGTCAGCCCGGCTGCTTTCGGATCTCCAGTCCCAGCAGCCGACCGACGGCATGGCGGAACGGCTGCGGCAGCTCACCGATCGGCAAACGGAGATCCTGCGGCTGGTGGCGGAGGGGCTGAGCAACAAGGAAGTCGCCTTGCGGCTTGAGCTGCAGGAGAAGACCGTCAAGCATCACATGACCGGGGTGCTGTCGAAGCTCAATGTGCGAAACCGCACCGAAGCGGCCTTGATGATGCGTGAGTTGCGCGACCGCGACAGGCCTTCCTAAAGCATTTCACCGTTTCACGGAAACGGCGAGCTGCTCTAACTCTTTGTTTTCACGCAATTCTAGACGGAAACCGCTTCACATTTTTCCTAGAATTGCTCTAGGCCAGGTACGGGGAAAATGCGCAGCGGTTTCCCGTCCTGGATTGCGCAAAAGCGCGTCGCGCCTCGCGACTGCAATCATTGCGGTGCCGAAAACCGGGATGACGCCGGCCGAAAACGAGGTCACCTCCGCCGGGGGGCGGCGGAGGTGACGTGCAAAGCTGACCGTTGCCTGTTGGCCAGCTTCACAAGCCCTTGAGACGATTGGCGTCGGCCGGGGTAGCCTGGCGGTCGATGATCGTGCGACCGAGCGCGTCCTTCATGCTGAAACGTCCGTTCTCGAGCTTTTCCGTTATGCCGTCGGGATGCCGGACCGTGATCTTGTTGCCGGTCACGTCGACCTTGTCACCGGTCTTTGCATTGACATGGCTTCCGCTCTTACCCTGATTGGATCCCGATTTGCCGTTATTGCCGTTATTGCCGCTGTTGCCATTCCCATTGCCGTTGCCGTTGCCGCTATTACCGCCATTGCCCCCGCCGGAATTGCCGCCGTTGCCGCCACCGCCACCACCACCACTGTTACCGCCACTCTTGGCGTAAGCGCTGGCGGTCTGGATGCCGGAAACGGAGCCGTCCAGGACAATTTGGTAGGGAGCAATCGTCAACGCCAGCGCCGCTGCCGATTTGAGCGCCAGCCGGCAACAACGGGTCGTGACCGATCTGTGCATTTTGATCTCCGACGACTGAGCCCGGCGCGCCCCACCCCAACGCTGCAGTGCAACAACATTGCCGAAAGACGCAGCGCCCGGAAGCGACCTCCGACCGTTGCGGTTGTCAACTAGGACCTTTGCAAGCGCAAGATTGGACTGAAGTCCCAAGCGTATGCTACATTAGCTTTGCATGAACGGCGCCGCGACCGCCATCGCTAAACGGGAGACTCGCTTTCCCGACGCCTGACGACGGCAGACGCCGAACATCAAGTCACCTCCGCCGGGGGCGGCGGAGGTGACTTGTCGAGCCGGCTTTGTCCGTTGATCCGTTGGCAACGACTGACGTCATGCGCCATTGCAGGATGCGCGCGAAACATGCCGCCGAAGGTCTCCTTCCTCTCGAAAAGACGATTCCGGAGCGGCTCACGGCCTTCGGGAATGCTGAGCCAGCGCTGCGCGCAATGCCTGTCGCATCTGAAAGGTCTCCCGATGTCACGAAAATGTGACCCGGCGATTATAAGGGGGTCAACAGGTACCCCACGCTCCAGCCAACCCGACAGCCAGAGGCAAGCCACGATGACTGACCTTCGCTCCCCCGACACCCGATTCCGCACCAGCCTGCTCGAGGAAAACGACGGCCCGGCGATCAACGCCTCCGACAACCGCACCATGGGCGAGATCATCGCCGCGCGGTTCTCGCGCCGCGGCTTCCTCAAGGGCTCGCTGGCCGTCTCGGCCATCGCCGCCACCGTCAGCCCGCTGGCGCTGATCAGCGCCGACGAGGCCAGGGCAGCGGGAGGCTCGGCCTTCGCGTTCGACGAACTCGAGGCCGGCATCGACGACAAGCACCATGTCGCGTCGGGTTACGATGCCGATGTCCTGCTGCGCTGGGGCGATCCGTTGTTTGCCGATTCGCCCGACTTCGACCCGACGAAACAGTCGGCCGAGGCCCAGGCGAAACAGTTCGGCTACAACAATGACTATGTCGGCTACATCCCGATCGACGGCTCGGCCGAACATGGCCTGCTGGTAGTCAACCACGAATACACCAATCCGCATCTGATGTTCCCGGGCATCGTGAAGATCGTCGAAAAGGACGGCAAGAAGTCGGCCGAAGTCGCACCCCTCTCGAAGGAGCAGGTCGATGTCGAGATGGCCGCCCATGGCGGCACCATCGTCGAGATCCGCAAGGACGGTGGCAAATGGCAGGTGGTGCGCGACGGCAAGCTCAACCGCCGCATCACCTCCAACACCGAAATGGCGCTGTCCGGCCCGGTTGCCGGCCATGACCGCGTCAAGACCAATGCCGATCCGTCCGGCACCAAGGTGTTCGGCACGTTCAACAATTGCGCCGGCGGCGTCACGCCCTGGGGCACCTATGTGATGGCCGAGGAGAACATCCATGGCTATTTTTCCGGCGAGCTGCCGGAAGGCCACAAGGAAGCCGCGAACTACAAGCGTCTCGGCATTCCCGAAGGCGCCTATGAATGGGCGGCGCACTACGAGCGTTTCGACCTCGCCAAGGAACCCAATGAGGCCAACCGCTTCGGCTGGATCGTCGAGGTCGATGTCAGCGACCCGACCTCGACGCCGAGGAAGCGCACCGCCATGGGCCGCTTCAAGCATGAGGGCGCCGAATCGATCGTCGCCAGGGACGGCCGCGTCGTCTTCTATCTCGGTGACGACGAGCGCTTCGACTATGTCTACAAGTTCGTGACCAGGGCCACGTTCAATCCGAACGACCGTGCCGCCAACAAGGACCTGCTCGACGATGGCACGCTGCATGTCGCCAAGTTCGCCGAAGACGGCACGGTCGAATGGCTGCCGATCGTCTTCGGCCAGGGGCCGCTGACGGCTGAAAACGGTTTTGCCGGCCAGGCCGACGTGCTGATCGAGACGCGCCGCGCCGCCGACCTGCTCGGCGCCACCAAGATGGACCGCCCGGAAGACGTCCAGCCCAATGGCGTCAACGGCAAGGTCTATGTCATGCTGACCAACAATTCGAAGCGCAAGGCCGAACAGGTCGACGCTGCCAACCCGCGCTCCGAAAACGCCTTCGGCCACATCATCGAAATCGCCGAGGACGGCGGCGATTTCACCGCCGCCAAGGGCAAGTGGGAAGTGCTGCTGAAATGCGGTGATCCGGCGGTTGCCGATGTCGGCGCCACCTTCTCGACAGCAACGACGGCCAATGGCTGGTTCGGCATGCCCGACAATTGCGCGGTCGATTCGGCCGGGCGTCTCTGGGTCGCGACCGACGGACAGGGGCCGAAGGCCACCGGCCGCACCGATGGCCTGTGGGCAGTGGACATCGAGGGCGCGGCGCGGGCGACCTCGAAACTGTTCTTCCGCGTGCCGATCGGCGCCGAAATGTGCGGTCCGCTGTTTGCGCCCGACGACCAGACCGCCTTCGTCGCCGTCCAGCATCCGGGCGACGGCGGAGAGGACTGGGAAGCGTTCGGACGCCCCTCTTACTATGAGGACCTGTCGACGCGCTGGCCCGACTTCAAGCCCGACATGCCGGTGCGGCCGTCGGTGGTCGCCATCACCAGACAGGGCGGCGGCAAGATCGCGGTCTGATTGCCCACTCGCATGGGCAGCAGCGGAGCAGAATTTGCACCGCTGCTGCGCCTTGAAGCCGCGGCATGTATCCCTTGGGCTGCGGAGCAGCTCCAGGGGTCTGCGCCGCGTCGCTTCGCTCCTTGCTCCGCCCCAGGATGACGAGGCGACGGGTGAAGTCGGTCAAGCCTCGGGAAAGATTGGCAATTTAAACGTGGCGCTCTAGGTCTTTATCAGGAGATCGCCATGTCGAAGTCCGTCTATGACCGTGGCTTGCTCAAGCCAGCCGATATCGCCAAGCTGCAGCGCGTGTTCGACGAGGCCTGCCGGCGGCGCGAGGCACATCCCGATTCCGCCGACGCGCGGGAAATCGCGCTTAACCTGCTCGCCCTGCACAATGCCGGCATGGTGGAAGAAGACATGCTGATGGAAGCCGTCGGTTTCCGGCGGCTGGAACCGAAATCAGCGTGATGCGCTGGATTGGTGCGGGGCCGACCTTGCAATTCGTTTGGCGATCGCCTTGGCCAGGATGCCGGCATTGGCGAAGCAGCCGCGAATGCTTGGCCGCATGCCGGTGAACCACAGACCGGGCAATTTTGGATCGGCTTCGCCACCGTTGAAGAGCGGAACGCCCTTGGCGTCGAGCACGCCGAGCTTGCCGACCATGGGCTCCAGCCCGGTGCGGTAGCCTGTCGCGGCAATGACGATGTCGGGATAGATCAGGCTGCCATTGGCCAGGATCACGCCGTCACGGGTGAATTCCCGTATGCCCGGCACGACGGTGATCTTGCCGGCCTTGATGGCGCTGACGGCGCCGTCATCGGCGGCGATCGCGGTATAGTCCGAGGTCAGGCGGCTGGCGCCGCCCGCAGGCGCGGGCGGCAGGCCGAATTTGGTCAAGTCGCCGAAAACCAGCCGCTGGGTTGCCGCCATCACCGCATCGGCGAGCCGCAAAGGCAGGCGCGCCATGAACGGCGAAAGCCGGTGCACGGCGATCTTGGCAATCCGCTTGGGCAGCAAAGCGGGGCCGCTGCGGGCCGACAGCCAGATGGCGGCCGTGTCTATGCCGGCCAGATGATTGAGCGCATCGAAGCCCGAATTGCCGGCGCCGACGACCAGCACTCTTTGGCCCGCATAGGCTTGCGCGTCACCGAAATCCGCCGAATGGATGATGCGCCCGACGAAATCCTTCATGCCTTTCCATTCGGGGGTGAATGGCTGCCTGTCGCGGCCGGTGGCGATGACGACATTGCGGGCGAAGCGCAGTCCGGCGCTGGTGCGCAATGCCCAGTGATCGCCCTTGAAGGTGATCTCTTCGACCGCGACGCCAAACTGCACCGGCAGCCGGTTCTCCTTCTGGAAATCGTTCATGTGGCGGATGACGACCATCCTTTGCGGAAAGGCGGGCGTGCCAGGGGGAAAGGCGAGACCAGGCAGCGAAGAAAGATCGCGATGGGTGTTGAGATGCAATTGCTGGTGGCGCCGGTGCCAGGGCTCGGCCAGCCGGCTTTCCTTTTCCAGGATCGCCGTCGGCACGCCGGCGTTCATCAAGGCATGCGCGGCGGCCAGCCCGGCAGCACCGGCGCCGACGACTATTGCCGGCTCGACCATGGCCGGCAGATCCGCAACCGATCTGATTGTCGTATCCGTCATTCACTCGAATCCCATTGGACGTCCCGCCGCAAGGCTCGCAGGACGCTGTAACCGTTTGATCGCGCGCAGGATCCCTGCAGCAAACCGCGGCCGAATTTCGAGCGATGCGATTTAGAGCCACACGCCGGCCGCGGTTGCGCTCTATATGGCATATGCGCGATATCAACGGTAATCAGGTCGCGGCAATGTGATTGATTCGAGGCCTTGGGTGGCTGGCGGGTCTCGGTTATCCCCCACGCGCATGTCCGAAAATCGAGTCCGATTTTCGAGTCATGCGCAGAATCAAAGTGTTACAGCACCTTGGCGCGTCCTGGACGGCCGGCGCTGTAGGCGGCACGCGGAATCTCGACCATGCCCTCCTTGCGGTTCTATTTCGACAAGATCCTTGAGGCTGCCGCGCCCGAGGTCGAGCGGCAGGCGCTGACCCATGTCGAACGCCTGGCACTGGTGCGCCGCTATGGCGACTTCTCGCTCGCCTATTCCACCGCCGTGCAAGGCAAGCTTTCCTATTTCGGCGACGCCGACGGCTACATAGCCTTCGGTACCAAGATGAAGCACCATTTCGCGCTCGGCGACCCGGTGGCGGCTCCGGCGCGTCGGGCCGATTACATCAAGCGCTTCGTCGAGACCGCCGGCAGCCCATGGTTCGTGCAGGTGGGCGAGGATACCGCACGCGTGCTGGCCGGCCTTGGCTACAAGGTCAATCGCCTCGGCATCGACACCCGCCTCGCCCTGCCCGAGCATGATTTTTCCGGGAAGCGCAACGAGACCGTGCGCTACTCCGAGCGCTGGCTGCTGAAGAAAGGCTTTTCGTTCGAAGAGGACAAGCGCACCATCTACCTCGACGAGATCGCCCGGCTTTCGGAAAACTGGCGCGGCGACCGCATCGTCAAGCGCTGGGAGATGGGCTTTCTCAACCGCCATTTCGCCGACCATCTCGGCACCGACATGCGCCGTTTCGTCCTGCACGGTCCCGATGGCGAACTGGTCGCTTTGCTCGACTTCGACCCATTGTTTGCCGACGGCAAGGTCATCGGCTACACCACCGCCTTCAAGCGCAAGCATCTCGACGCCTCACCGCATGCCGAGGTCGGCCTGACCAAATTCGCCGTCGACCGTTTTCGCGAAGAGGGCATCTCGGTGGTCACGCTCGGCCTGTCGCCGCTCGTCGATGTGGGTCCGAGCGGATTTGCCGAAAGCGATTTCTGGCGCAATGCCTTCCAGCGCGCCTATTCTTCGCCCTGGGTCAACCGCCGCAGGTTCAACCTGCAGGGCCAGGCGGCCTTCAAGCGCCGCTTCCACGGCGTCGAAGAGCCGGTCTATATCGCCTTCCGCAAGGGAACGTATGTCGAGATGCTGGGGTTGCTGCGGCTGGTCAAGGCGATCTAGGCTGGCGGTGCTTCAAGATGCTTTCTGCGGTCAGTTCCTGAGGCGATAGCCAGTCCTGAAGATCCAGGCGACGATGGTTATGCAGACCAGCAGGAAGACAACGGTCATGCCGAGGCTGACGCCGACCGAAACGTCGGACTTGCCGTAGAAGCTCCAGCGGAAGCCGCTGATCAAATAGACGACCGGATTGAACAGCGTCACCGTGCGCCAGATCTCGGGCAGCATGTTGATCGAATAGAAGCTGCCGCCGAGGAAGGTCAGCGGCGTGATGATCAACAGCGGCACCAGCTGCAGCTGCTCGAAACTCTTCGCCCAGATGCCGATGATGAAGCCGAACAGGCTAAAGGTCACCGCCGTCAGCACCAGGAAGGCGAGCATCCAGAACGGATGCAGGATGGTCAGCGGCACGAACAGCGAGGCGGTGGCCAGGATGATCAGGCCGAGGAGGATCGACTTGGTCGCGGCACCGCCGACATAGGCGATGACGATCTCCAGATAGGAGACCGGCGCCGACAGAAGCTCGTAGATCGAGCCGACGAATTTCGGGAAATAGATGGCAAAGGAGGCGTTGGAGATCGACTGCGTCAACAGCGACAGCATGATCAGACCCGGCACGATGAAGGCGCCGTAGCTGATGCCGTCGATCTCGGTGATGCGCGAGCCGATGGCCGAGCCGAAGACGACGAAATACAGCGATGTCGAGATGACCGGCGAGACGATGCTCTGCAGCACGGTGCGGAAAGCACGCGCCATTTCCATCCGGTAGATCGCCCATACTGCGCGAAGGTTCATGGCTCCCTCCTCACCAGATTGACGAAGATCTCCTCGAGCGAAGAGTTTTGCGTGTCGATATCGCGGAACTGGATGCCGCCGGCCTCGAGGTCGCGCATCAACGAGGCGACGCCGGGCCGCTCGGCCTGATTGTCATAGGTGTAGGTCAGCTGCCCGCCATCCGGCGACAATTCCAGCGCATAGCGCGAGAACGCCTCGGGAATGGCCGTCAGCGGATTGCGCAATTCCAGCACCAGCCGCTTGCGGCCGAGCTTGCGCATCAGTTCGGCCTTGTTCTCGACCAGGATGATCTCGCCGCGATTGATGACGCCGACGCGGTCGGCCATCGCCTCGGCTTCCTCGATATAGTGCGTGGTGAGGATGATGGTGACGCCGTCCTCGCGCAGCCGGCGCACCATCGCCCACATGTCCTGGCGCAGCTCGACGTCGACGCCGGCGGTCGGCTCGTCGAGGAACAGGATGCGCGGCTCATGCGACAGCGCCTTGGCGATCATCAGCCGGCGCTTCATGCCGCCCGACAGGGTGATCGCCTTGGCGTCCCTCTTGTCCCACAGCGACAGGTCGCGCAGCACCTTCTCGACAAAGCCGGGGTTGGCCGGCTTGCCGAACAGGCCACGGCTGTAATTGACCGTCGCCCAGACGCTCTCGAAGGCGTCGATGGTCAGTTCCTGCGGCACCAGCCCGATCAGACCGCGCGCGGCGCGATAATCCTTGTTGATGTCGTGGCCGTCGACGGTGACCGTGCCCGACGAACGGTTGACGATGCCGCAGACGATCGAGATCAGCGTCGTCTTGCCGGCGCCATTGGGTCCAAGCAGCGCGAAGATCTCGCCGCGCTGAATGTCGAGATTGACTTCCTTGAGCGCGGTGAAACCGGTGGCGTAGGTCTTGGAGACCCCGGAAATGGACAGGATGGAAGGCATGGATGAAAACGGCTGCTTGAAAGAGGTCCCCTGATATAGGCCGAATGTCGGTGCTTGCAACCGCAAGTCAATGCCCTGCTGACAGTTCTCGACAATCGTGCCGGCCGGCTGTTGCAGGTGCGGCGCACAGGCCCGGAGTTGCGCGGCACGCAACCGGCAAAATTGTCCTGTGGCGTTCAGCCTCGCGGCAGGACGCCGCTTTGACCTGAACTCGCTTCGGGCCTATCCTTCGCGAGTATTTGCAGCAGCCGGAGCCCATCATGGACCCGCTCATACTTTCGCGTATTCAGTTCGGCACAAATATTTCATTCCATATTCTATTTCCGACGATCACCATTGCGCTGGGTTGGGTGCTGCTGTTCTTCAAGCTGCGCTACAACGCGACCAACGATTCCGCCTGGATGCGCGCCTATTTCACCTGGGTGAAGGTTTTCGCGCTGTCCTTTGCCATGGGCGTGGTTTCGGGCGTCACCATGAGCTTCCAGTTCGGCACCAACTGGCCGGGCTACATGGAAAAGGTCGGCAACATCGCCGGGCCGCTGCTGGCCTACGAAATCCTCACCGCCTTCTTCCTCGAAGCGGCCTTCCTCGGCATCATGCTGTTCGGCTTCCGTCGCGTCTCCAACCGCATCCACACGCTGGCGACGGTGCTGGTCGCCGGCGGCACCACCGTCTCGGCATTCTGGATCATCGCGCTCAATTCCTGGATGCAGACGCCGGCCGGCTTCGAGATGCTTGACGGCGTGGCGCACGCCGTCGACTGGTGGGCGATCGTCTTCAACCCGTCGATGCCTTACAGGTTGACCCACATGCTGCTGGCGTCCGGCCTGACGGTGTCGTTCCTGATCGCTGGCCTGTCGGCGCTGCGCTATCTCACCGGCGACCGCTCGGAATCGATGTGGAAGGCGCTGCGCACCGGTGTCTTCACGGCGGCGATCCTGATCCCGATCCAGATCTTCGCCGGCGACCAGCACGGGCTCAACACGCTGGAGCATCAGCCGCAGAAGATCGCCGCCATGGAGGCCAACTGGAACACCGGCCCCAACGTGCCGCTGGTGCTCTTCGCGCTCCCCGACGAGGCGGCCCGCGAAAACAAATTCGAGATCGCCATTCCCGACGGCGCCAGCCTGGTGCTGCGGCACTCGACCAGCGGGGTGGTGCCGGGGCTGAACGACTATCCCGGCAACCATCCGCCGGTCTTTCCGGTGTTCTGGGGTTTCCGAATCATGGTCGGCACGGGCATATTGATGCTGCTCGTCTCATGGTCGGCGGCCTTCTCCCTCAAGCGCCGGCACAGCCTGCCTAAGCCGCTGGCCATGCTGATGGTGCCGATGGCGCTGTCGGGCTGGCTGGCGACGCTGGCCGGCTGGTACACCACCGAAATCGGCCGCCAGCCCTGGCTGGTGACCGGCGTGCTGAAAACCGCCGACGCGGTCGGCCCGGTGGCCGGCAGCCATGTCGCTCTGACGCTCGCCATATACCTCGTTCTCTATGTGCTGTTGCTGATCGCCTATCTCGGCGTGCTGGTGCACCTGGCGCTGAAGGCGGCGAAGGACGGCGATTCATCACCGCTGCCGGGCGTCATGAACGCCGCCATGTCGCAGCCGGCGGCTGGCGAGTAGGAGAAGAAAATGAGCTTCGACTGGCCAACCGCGCTCCCCTTGATCTTCGCCGGCCTGATGGGCCTCGCCATCCTGATCTACGTCATTCTCGACGGTTTCGATCTCGGCATCGGCATCCTGTTCGCCGCCGCTGAAGACGCCGAACAGGATACGATGATTGCCGCGATCGGCCCGTTCTGGGACGCCAACGAAACCTGGCTGGTGCTGGCCGTCGGCCTGCTGCTGGTCGCCTTCCCGCTGGCGCATGGCGTCATCCTGACGGCGCTCTACATTCCGGTCTTCGTGCTTTTGCTCGGGCTGATCCTGCGCGGCGTCGCCTTCGATTTCCGCGCCAAGGTGCCAGCTGGCCGCAAGCACCGCTGGAACCGTATTTTCTTCCTCGGTTCGCTCATCGCCTCGCTGGCGCAGGGCTATATGCTGGGCGTCTATGTGCTCGGGCTCGACGTCGGCCTCGGCGGCATGGCGTTCGGCGTGCTGGTGGCGTTCTGCCTTGCCGCCGCCTACGCGGCGATGGGCGCGGCCTGGGTGATCTACAAGACTGAAGGCGAATTGCAGAAGAAAGCGGTGCGCTGGCTGCGCACCGCGCTGGTGCTGACCGCGCTCGGCATGGCGGCGGTGTCGCTGGCGACGCCCTTCGCCAGCCCGCGTATCTTCGACAAATGGTTCGTCTGGCCGGAAATGCTTTATCTGTCGCCGCTGCCGATCCTGTCGGCGCTTTTGTTCCTGTGGCTGTGGCGGCAGACCTTCCATCTGCCGAAGCCCGACGACCGCCATTCGTTGATGCCGTTCCTGACGCTGGCCGCCATCTTCGCGCTCGGCTTTGCCGGCCTCGCCTGGTCGTTCTACCCGTTCGTGGTGCCGGATCGCCTGACCATCTGGCAGGCGGCTTCCGCGCCGGAGAGCCTGGCTATCATTCTGGCCGGCACCGTGGTCGTGCTGCCGGTCATCATCTTCTATTCGTTCTATGCCTACCGGGTGTTCGGCGGCAAGGCGACGGATCTGACGTATGATTGATCGGGTCAGTGGGGGGTGAAGGTGGCAGCGGCTACCGTGCCTTTGTCATCCTAGGGCGGAGCAAGGAGCGAAGCGACGCAGCGCAGACCCTAGGATCCATGCCGTAACGGTGGTGCAGTGATCCGACGGTGCAAGAAACGGTGCGCCTACCACCCCGTCCCGCGAAAAAGCTCGAACCACTCCGGATTCGCTTTTTCGATCAGGTCGATCTTCCATTGGCGAGGCCAGCGCTTCAGTGATTTCTCGCGCTGGATGGCATCAGTGATGTCGAAAAATCCTCATACCAGACCAGCCGCTGCACGCCGTAGCGGCTGGTGAACCCTGCGCCTTGGCCGGATTTGTGTTCCGGCATGCGGCGGCCGAGGTCATTGGTGACACCGATGTAGATCGTGCCACGCTTTTGGCTAGCGGTCATGTAAACGTAGCCTGTCATCGCGCGAAGATAGCTGGCGATCTGCCGGGCAGCCATCCCGCCCCGTTGCATTCTACGCCCAACGTCGCGGCATGGATCCTAGGGTCTGCGCTGCGTCGCTTCGCTCCTTGCTCCGCCCTAGGATGACGACGGAAAGGAGGGCGTCGCCGCCCTTCGCACACCCGCCCCCGCTTCTCGCGCTCGACTCAATTGCTCGCCGACAGCACCAGCACGGGCTTTTCGCTGTAGAGCGTCGGGAACAGTGCCTTCAAGTTCGCCACCTTGGGCAGGTCGTTGTAGACGATATAGGGATAGGTCGGGTTCAGCGTCAGGAAATCCTGATGGTAATTCTCGGCCGGATAGAAGGTCTTGCCGGTTTCCAGCGTGGTGACGATCGGCTCCGGGAACACCTTGGCCTGGTCGAGCTGGGCGATGTAGCTCTGCGCGATCTTCTTCTGTGCATCGTTTTCGGCGAAGATCGTCGAGCGGTATTGCGTGCCGGAGTCCGGACCCTGGAAATTCAGCTGGGTCGGGTTGTGGGCGACCGAAAAATACACCTGCAGCAGCTGGCCATATGTGATCTCAGACGGATCGTAGGTGATCTCGACGGATTCGGCATGCCCGGTGCGGCCTGAGCCGACCGTCTCGTAGACGGCGGTGCCCTTGTCGCCGCCGGTGTAGCCGGAGACGGCCTTGGTGACGCCCTTGACGTGCTGGAAGACGCCCTGCACGCCCCAGAAGCAGCCGCCGGCGAAGATTGCCTTTTCAGTGCCGGTGGCCGCCTTCTCGTCGATTGCCGGCGGCGGGATCTTCACCGCATCCTCGGCCGAAACCGCCGGCGTCAGCCAGAAGGCGGCGCCAGCGGCGGCAAGTGCCAGGGCGGCGAGCGCGCCCTTGATATACCCGAACGAACTCTTGTGCTTGATGTCGGTCATGGCTGCTCTCCTGTGGCTTCCATTGGGATCAGTCTATTGGATCAGTTACGATGGCGCGATGCGTGAGTTGCGGGACGGGCTCACATTCGCGTGCGCCGAATGCGAAATCTTACCGTCAGCGCTGCCCCTCACTGTCCTGCCGGACATCTCTCCCCGTAGAACGGGGAGAGAGCAACTGGCCGCGACGCTGGCGTTTCCACCTGCAACTCCGATGATTGGCGACACCGTCGATGAGCGCCCCTCTCCCCGTCACTATACGGGGAGAGGATGCCGGCAGGCTGGTGAGGGGCAGCGCCAAGGGCGGCCATTGTGAATGGACGGCTGAGACGCAGTAGAATTAGTTTGCTGGCTTCATCGCATCCGTTGCCGGCTTCATGGCGTCGGCGGCCGGCTTCATGGAATTGGTGGCCATCGGATCGGCCGGCTTCATCGCATCGGTTGCAGGCTTCATCGCATCCGCGGCCGGTTTCATCGCATTTGCAGCCGGCTTCATCGCGTTGGTCGCGTCGTCGGCACGGGCGATGCCGCCGGAAAACAGCGCCGTCGAGCACAAAGCGAGAGCGAGCGCCGGCAGCGTCAGGCGGGAAATGGTCATGATGATCTCCTTGGGGTTGGTCGTGAAGGCGCGCCCTCTTGGCGGCCGTGCTATGCGGCGCCGCTCCATGCGGCGTTGCGCAATCTCTTGTCGAAGCGCGATCTAGTCGGTCGCGGCAGCCAGGATCGGTCCGCCACCGGGCGACTGCACGAGCACGGCGGTGCTCAGGCCGCCGGATGCGGCGGGCAGCGGATACGTCGCGGCCGCGCCGGTCCAGTTGCCGAGGTTTTTGAGCGCATGCACGACATTGGCGTGCGGCAAGGTGCGGCCGGTATTTTTCGCCGCGCGCCACCGGCACCTCGACGACGCCCCTGAGATAGCGCACCAGCCAGACATCGGCGTGGCCGCCAGGTGCGGCGCCGGCGCCGATGCTGATCTTGCCGCCATCGAGCGACAATGCCGGGCCGCCCGTCCGGCCGCTCGCCGAGATCAGCTTTTCGATCTCGCCGGGGGCGGTGCCGACGACATCGGCATGGCCGTTGACCACCACTTGCGGCGTGAACGGCCCGTCACGGCCGAGCGCCGGCTCGTAACTGACCTGGCGCCGGGTGAATTCCTGTTTTCCGAAAATATCCTTCCAGCCGAGATAGTCCCAGTAGGTGACGTTGAACGACAGCGCCAGCACGCCGGGCTGGTCCTTGACCTTGATCAGATTGGCATTGGCCGGCGGGCAGGACGAGCAGCCCTGGCTGGTGAACAGCTCGACCACGGTGAGCGGCTGGGCCGCCGCCGCACCGAGCGACGCCGCCAGCGCGAGCGCTGAGAGGCTGGACACTGTGACGAACTTGCGGGACATCGGCTTCCTCCGTGGGCGGCGGCGCCTGGAAGCACCGCTCATCTCCCCACTTCGCCGCTGCTTGCTGCTTCGTTACAGCGCTCACCGGTTTGTGATGAAGGTTCGGGAGATCGCAGGGAAAGCCGGAGGGACAGCACCCCCCTCTGGCCTGCCGGCCATCTCCCCCGCAAGGAGGGAGATCGACCCTCATCACGGCTTTCGCCTATCACTAGCTTCGCAACAGGAGCGCGGCCGACGAAGCTGCCAATCTCCCCCCTTGCGGGGGAGATGTCCGGCAGGACAGAGGGGTGTGTGAAGGATCGCCAAGCCTCACAAGCCCATAGGGCGTTTAGCCTGGGGCAGCGTCTACTGCGTCAGCACCGTGTTGGAGGGCCGCTTGTTGAAGTCGCACTTGCCGGTCACGCTGTAGAAGAAGTCGGCGTTCGTGACGTCTGGCAGTGGAGGATTGTTGCCGCCGTCTTCCCATGCCTGGTCGCTGGTCTGGCTGCAAGGCACCACTTTGAAGATGTCGACGTCCGTGTTGCTGGCAACCTCGACGGGGAGGTATTTGGAAGGGTCCAGTGCCTTTTGTGCCGCGGTGCTGTACCCGGCGCCGAGGTAGAGCCGGTTCGACGTGTCTGTATTGTTCGACTTGAGCGGGTTGACCGGTCCGGACGGCACATCCATCTGCAGATAGAGCTTGTCCACCGTGCTCACGTTGACTGTTGCGCCACTGCTGTTTCCGGCGGAATTCGTGGTCGCGCACGTCGTCTTGAAATAGATGGTGGCGCTCGTCTTTCCGCTTTTTGCCACCGCGGTGCTTTTGTAAACTCCCGCAGTGGCAGTGAAATCGGTTGCCGATCCTACTGTCGTGCACACTTGGGTCTGAACCAGCGTATTGGTTGGTCCCGTGGTAATAGTTGTCGTGCCGTAACCTTTCGGCTCGGTAGCCGTATAGGTCTTACCCCCGCTCGTATAGGAATAATTGTACGCCTTGTATTTATAGTCGGCCTTCATCATGGCCGTCGGTGTGGTCGTGGAGGTCCAACCGTAGGGAAGGCCGTACAAGGTCATGGTCTTGTTCCAGTAGCCTGAAACGTGATCGACGTTGAATGTGGCCTCCACCAGTGCGGGCGTCTTGCTCACCGCCGACGAGACACCGACCGCCACCGTCGGGATCCTGGCGATTTGCATGAACACGGTCGGCATGGCGTAGCTTGCCGAGGCCCGCGCTGTGGCGGTGCCGTTGGCGCTGACGTCGAAGCTGTTCAGCGTCGCTGTGCCCTGTCCGCCGTTTTCTCTGTAGGTATCCTGGAGCACCACCTGGCGCTGCGGCTTCGTCGAGGCCGTTTCCATCGTGGTGATCGACAGGATCGCGGCGTCGAGTGCCGCCTGCTCGGTCGACCTGGTCTGGACTGCGGAGGTGTAGTCGACGGAAAAGCCGATCGCGGTGATCAGCGGAATCATGGCGAGAACAAGTATCGGTGCGAACGAGCCACTCCGCGACTCGATAAAATTGCCTGCAAGCCCCCGCATGCCTTCGTCCTTACATCAGATATTTCCCCCCGCTAACATGCCGATCACAAATTATGCTCTAATGGGCTTGGTTAAAATTTATCGATTTTTCGCGAAAAGCGCGAAAAAAGCGACAGGCGCCCGCGCTGCCTGCTCCGGCAAAGGCGCACAGCTTGCTCGGGCAAGCCACCCCTGCTAAACGCGCGCCATGAGCACGCCCCTCGACCACATCCGCAATTTCTCCATCGTCGCCCATATCGACCATGGCAAATCCACGCTTGCCGACCGGCTGATCCAGCTGACCGGCGGGCTGGAGCTGCGCGACATGAAGGAGCAGGTGCTGGACTCGATGGATATCGAGCGCGAGCGCGGCATCACCATCAAGGCGCAGACGGTGCGGCTGAAGTACCACGCCAACAATGGCGAGGACTATATCCTCAACCTGATCGACACGCCCGGACACGTCGACTTCGCCTATGAAGTGTCGCGATCGCTCGCCGCCTGCGAGGGTTCGCTGCTGGTGGTCGACGCCAGCCAAGGCGTCGAGGCGCAGACGCTGGCCAATGTCTACCAGGCGATCGACAACAACCACGAGATCGTCGTGGTGCTGAACAAGGTCGACCTGCCGGCCGCCGAGCCCGAGCGCATCCGCGAGCAGGTCGAGGAGGTGATCGGCATCGACGCTTCCAACGCCGTGCTGATCTCGGCCAAGACCGGGCTCGGCATTCCCGACGTGCTCGAAGCCATCGTCCACCAATTGCCGCCGCCGCGCGAAGGCGACGCGACCGCGCCCCTGAAGGCGATGCTGGTCGACAGCTGGTACGACGCCTATCTCGGCGTCATCGTTCTGGTGCGCGTCATCGACGGCGTTTTGAAAAAGGGCCAGACCATCCGCATGATGGGCACCGGCGCCAAGCACCTGGTCGAGCGCACCGGCGTGTTCACCCCGGCCCGCATCAATGTCGACGAGCTCGGCCCCGGCGAGTTCGGCTTCTTCACGGGCTCGATCAAGGAAGTGGCCGACACCCGCGTCGGCGACACCATCACCGAGGACAAGCGCACAACGGCCAAGGCGCTGCCCGGCTTCAAGCCGGCGCAGCCGGTGGTGTTCTGCGGCCTGTTCCCGGTCGACGCCGCCGATTTCGAGGATCTGCGCGCCGCGGTCGGCAAGCTGCGCCTCAACGACGCCAGCTTCTCCTTTGAAATGGAAACCAGCGCCGCACTCGGCTTCGGCTACCGCTGCGGCTTCCTTGGCCTGCTGCATCTCGAAATCATCCAGGAGCGGCTGGAGCGCGAGTTCAACCTCGACCTGATCGCCACGGCACCGAGCGTCGTCTACCGGCTGGCTCTGACCGACGGCTCGATGAAGGAATTGCACAACCCGGCCGACATGCCGGATGTGGTGAAAATCTCGGCCATCGAGGAGCCGTGGATCCGCGCCACCATCCTGACCCCCGACGATTATCTCGGCGGCATCCTGAAGCTCTGCCAGGACCGGCGCGGCATCCAGGCCGACCTGTCCTATGTCGGCAAGCGCGCCATGCTGATCTACGATCTGCCGCTCAACGAAGTCGTCTTCGATTTCTACGACCGGCTGAAGTCGATCTCCAAGGGTTACGCCTCCTTCGACTATCACCTCACCGACTACCG
Source organism: Mesorhizobium sp. M7A.F.Ca.US.011.01.1.1 (assembly GCF_003998295.1). NCBI lineage: Bacteria > Pseudomonadati > Pseudomonadota > Alphaproteobacteria > Hyphomicrobiales > Phyllobacteriaceae > Mesorhizobium > Mesorhizobium sp. M7A.F.Ca.US.011.01.1.1. The sequence goes on along the minus strand of NZ_RZRT01000048.1, from coordinate 9,590 downwards.
GGAAGGCGACCTCGTGAAGATGTCGATCCTGGTGAATGAGGAGCCGGTGGATGCGCTTTCCATGCTGGTGCACCGCACGGCGGCGGAAAAGCGCGGTAGGCAGATGTGCGAGAAGCTGAAAGAGCTGATCCCCAACCATCTGTTCAAGATCCCGATCCAGGCCGCCATCGGCGGCAAGGTCATCGCCCGCGAAACCATCTCGGCGCTGCGCAAGGACGTCACCGCCAAATGCTACGGCGGCGACGTGAGCCGGAAGCGCAAGCTGTTGGACAAGCAGAAAGAGGGCAAGAAGCGGATGAGGCAGTTTGGGAAGGTGGATATTCCGCAGGAGGCGTTTATCCAGGCGCTTAAGATGGGCGATTGAGAAGCCGGTTGGCGCGCAAAGCGCGCCAAGTCATCGATCCGGTGGATCGATGACAGGCTTCGAAAGCGGGGGAGCTGCCGGAGGCAGCGGGCCCCCCGCCAGCGTGGCGCTGGGGCTGCGCGGTGGAGATTATTCTCCGGGAGGCGGCGGCGCTGAACGGTCGTCGGGATCGGGTAAAGGGTCAGCAGCTAGAAGATCGCCCCAGCTGGCGGCTCGATGTTCGGCCATTGATAAGCGATAGCGCCGCAAGCCGCCTTCATCTCATTGTAGAGATAGACGGCGTTCGTCGGAGCTACATAGACCTTCCCGTTGAAGCAATCCAGAGTCTGGCAAAGATCGCGCTCGGCCGTCGCCTGGGGTTCAAACGGCTCGTCGCGAAACACGCCAAACATCAATGCCGACTGATAGCCTGCGGTTTTCTCTGGCAGCTTGGCCGATTTACTGTATCGGAAATTGATAGCGCCTATCTTGCGGTTATTCTTTTGGTTTTTCCTAGCGACAAGCAAATCCGGGAAAAATGATATCTCCGTGCCGTTGAAGTCCAGCTTCGTCGACGTTTTGCAACGGTCGAAGTCCGTTCCCTTAATTGGCTGACACCCCATCGTTAACACACAATTAACGTAATCGATATTGTGCTGCTTAACCTCTGCTTCAAAGTCGGTGTCTGTAATCTTACCGCCATATAGATCAAGTTTTTGCGTTAATACATCATGGTTAATCTTGCCATTAACCATTGATTCTGCTACCATTTTCTTAGCATCGTGATGCTGGATAACAGCCGCTTTCGGCTGATATTTGCAACTGCGTAATATACTCCGTCGGGCTTGTTCTGAAGCATTCATGTAGTCGGCAAGTTTATTGTCGGAAAGGCGTGGGTTCTTGACTTCCCTATGAGTCTTGACGGACATGGAAGGAGCCTCAGGTGTCGGATTATTTCTTTAGTGGCGAATCAAGGACCGGCGAAAAGCTATTTATCGCCCCGATCACTTCGGACGTTGCTGCGGCGCACAATATTGCCGACTCAGAATCGATCGGTTACTTCCTTTATCAGAAACCTGCAAATTCTCATAATTCAGACGTGTGCATACTCGCGAAGCTTCCGTCTGAAGATGCTGCGTTTGAGCTCGGTCGATTGCTGGGTTTGAGCTAGCTCGACTTTTCGTCTTCGCGCTAGCCGTCCTTCGGAGGCGGCGATTTAACCACCTTCTTCAACACGCGGCTCCGACGTGACGTATCGTTGCGACGGCTTGGGGAGACATCACATTCCGTTCCACTTCGGACACCGTTGCCGCGACCGGCCTCGCCATCGGCGGCGCCTGTGGCCTGGCCGGCACCTTCGTCGCCAGCGCTGAACTCCGCGAAACACTCTGGACGATCGACGGCGCGGCACTGGTGGTGGCCACCGCTCTGCTGACCATGAAATACCAGCGGCTGGGCAATGACTGTGTCGCGGCCGGCTTCCTGACCTTCCTCGCCGGCGAAAGCCTGCTGCTGGCCGGCAATGCGGCGGGACTTGAGGCCAGCGTGCCCTCCTATCTCGGCGGCATCTCGCTGTGGGCGCGGTCATGGTCGGCGCCCTTCGCCCTGTAGATGCGGCTCCCTCGTGGCCGCCGGGCTGTTTGTCGTCTCGGCTTGCATGATCCTCCGGGGCGCGCCCTTACCGCCGACCCCCTGGCCGCTGCCCGTCGCCGGGTATCCGTTCCTGGTGCTGACCTTTGTCGGCTGGATTTGAACTTTGGTGAAGCCGGCCCGGTGAGCTGGTCAGGACGCACCCGCAACGGGGCGGGTTCATACAGTCCGCACCAACCCTGAGTTGGTTGATCGCGGAGATTCGGAGCTGTAGAAAACTCGGGCGGCGGACATTAATCAGTTCGCCAGTGGCCGGCGCGGGCTCAGGCAACTGCCTCACCGGCATTCGCGCCGGCCATTTCCCAGTCGCATACGGCCAGCGTTGGCGCTGCCCCTCATCTGGCTGCCGCCATCTTCTCCCCGTAAACGGGGCGAAGGACGCTGTCGTCTCGGCTTTCGCCAATCCAAACGGTGCGGAAAAGGCGTCGGCGTTGCGGCCAGCGTCTTTCTCCCCGTCACTATACGGGGAGAAATGCCCGGCAGGGCAATGAGGGGCGGCGCTGGCTTGCAATAGGCGCACGCTAGCCGGGCCTCTATCCTCAATCCTGACCCAGTTTTGACTTTGCGAATGGCATCCCCCACTCCGTCGCTGCTTCGCAGCGCCACCTCTCCCCCCTCCGGAGGGAGAGGAAGGGCGCCAAGGTGGGCGAACTCGCGCCTTTCCTCTCCCCCGTCGATCGGGGGAGAGGTGTCGAGCGAAGCTCGACGGAGTGGGGGTCGATCTTTCTGATTGCCGCTTTGCCTGAGTTTTCGCTCTCGGCGGCTTGTGCTTATTTTTCGGCGACTGCGCGTTTCATGAAGGGCGTCCCCCGCTCCGTCCCGGCTTCGCCGGCCCACCTCTCCCCCACTCCCGTGGGGGCGAGGAACCCAAGGATGGAAAGCCTCAACTCTCAATCCAAACCTTCTCAAAATGCTGCTCGAGCGCCTGGTGCTGTTCGCAGCCTTCGACGCCTTTGCGATACGTCCGGTAGACCGAGCGCCAGTAGGGTTGGATGATGATGCCTGAGTCGCGCAGGTTCTGTTCGATCTTGCCCATGATCTCCTTGCGCGCCTTGGCGTCCGGTGTTGCCAGCGCCTTGTCGAGCAGCTCGTCGAACTCCTTGCTGGCGTAGGCGCTCTCGTTCCAGGCGGCGCCCGATTTATACGCCAGCGCCAGCACCTGGACGCCGAGCGGGCGGCCGAGCCATTCGGTGCAGGAGAAGGGGTATTTGCTCCAGTCGTTCCAGAAGGTGGCGGCCGGCAGCACGGTGCGCTTGATCTTCAGGCCGGCCTCGCGCATCTGCGCGCCGATGGCGTCGCCGGTGCTCTTTTGCCATTCGACATCGACGGAGATGAGCTCGAACTCGTGGTCGGCCTTGCCGGCCTCGGCCAGCAGCTTCTTCGACTGCTCGACGTCACGCCTGGCCGGGCCGATATCGGCATATTCGGGATGCATGGGGCCGACATGGTGGTTGTCGGCGGGCTTGCCGCGGCCGCCGAGGCCGAGTGCCAGCACGGCGGAATTGTCGACGGCGAGCTGGGCGGCGCGGCGCACCTTGACGTCGTCATAGGGCGCGTTGGCGACATTGAAGCGGGCGACGATGGTGGAGCCGGTGGCGATCTCGGAGTTCATCAGCCCCATCTGCTCGGTCTGCGAGACAGCGTCGGAAGCGGTTTCGTGATCGGTATCGATCTCGCCGGACTCGAAGGCCGACAGCATGGCGTTGGGATCTGAGCCGTAGTCGACCCATTTGATGCCGTCGAGGTGGAATTCGCCTTTCCACCAGGGCTTGTCCTTGCGCTTCACCTCGGCGCCGGTCTCGGCATCCCAGCTGACCAGCTCGCAGGGGCCGGTGGTGATGGCAAGCGCCTTCATGGGATCGCCGTCGCCCTCATAGGAGCGGTGCATGATCAGCGCGGGATAGTCGGCCATGCCGGCGATCAGCGAAATGTCGGGTTTCGGCAGATTGAGCTTGATGGTGAAGTCGTCGACCTTGGCGATGCCGCCATCGACGACCTTCTTGGTGTCGGCGTTGACCAGCGCGCCCATGCGCGCGGCGACCGAATTGCCCGGCACCGAAGCATCGCACCAGCGGGTGAGGTTGTGGATGACATCGTCGGCGTTGAAGGCATCGCCATTCGACCAGGAGATGCCCTTGCGCACATGCAGGGTGAGGGTCCTGGCGTCGTCGCTGGCTTCCCAGCTTTCGAGCAGCCAGGGCTCGAAGGAGAAGTCGGTGTTCCAGCGCACCAGATATTCGTTGCAGTGGCGGGCGACATTCGACATTTCCACGCCGTCGAAGGTGCGCGGGTCCTTGAAGCCCTTGACGTTCATGGCGACGCGCAAGACGCCACCCTTCTTGGGCTCCGCCGCGCGGGCAGGGGTGGGAGCGAGGCCGCCCAGCGCCAGCGCGCCGGCGGCGCTGACGCCGAGGCCGGCCATCAGCGCCAGGTATTCGCGACGGTTGATGCCGCCGGTCCTGAAATCGTCGGCGACGGGCTTGGCTTGCGGGTGGAGTTTGCGGTCGGTCAGCATGAATTTCATCGTCGTTCCCCTGTTGTTGATGCATGCCGCCCAAAAGTGCCCAGCGGTTTTGGGACAACGGCATGCACAGAAAAATCGCCCCGGCCGATCGACAGACGCGGGGGCGGACGCGACCGCCGGGGCGCCATGCCTGTGGGGAATGATAGAGCGGGGTGACGCTGGGGAGTGTTCGGTTTTCCGCAGTGATTGTGCGGGGTTCCGCAGGGGTTCCAGCTTGGATTCCTCGCCCCACGAAAGTGGGGAGAGGTGGCTCGGCGAAGCCGAGACGGAGAGGGGACCGCCCTACGAAGGCCCCCTCTCCGTCCGCTTCGCGGCCACCTCTCCCCCGCGTTGCGGGGGCGAGGAACCCAGGTCTTGAAAGGCGACGCTCCGCCGCTGGCCTTCGCTCAATACGGCCACCCACCCCGGCCCAGCGCGGCAACCGCACTGACAATCCGCGCAAACACCTCCGCCGCCGCCGGCACGGTCGTTCGGGCGCGCAGGAAGCTGTGCACCAGCCTCGGCTCCTCGTGCCACCAGGCCTTGCCGCCGGCGGCCACAATGCGGTCGCGATAGGTCTCGCCATCCGACGACAGCGGGTCGCACTCGGCTGACACGATCACCGTCGGCGGCAGCCCGGTGAAATCCGTGTCGCGCAGCGGCGAGAAGGTCGGATCATCCGGTGATTGCCGCCTGGTTGAGCGGACGTCGCGGTAGAAGACGACGTCGGCCACTGACAGCAGCGGCGCCTCGGCGTGCTCGACATAGGAGCCGGCGCTCTCGTCGCCGCCGAGTTCGGGATAGATCAGCACCTGGCCGATGGCCGCACTGGCGTGCCGGCGCGTCGCCTGCGCCACTCCAGCTGCGAGGTTGCCGCCCGCGCTTTCGCCGCACAGCACCAGCGGCAGGCCTGTTGTCTCCGCCGCCCACTCGAAGGCGGTGACGGCATCGTCGAAGGCGGCGGGGTGCATGTATTCCGGGGCCAGCCGGTAGTCGACCGACAGCACGTCGAAACCGGTGCCGGCGCAGAGTTCGGCGCAGATGTCGTCATGGCTTTCCAGCCCGCCGAGGATGAAGCCGCCGCCGTGGTAGTAGATCACCATCGCCTGGGCGGCCTTGCCGGCAAGCCGGTAACGGCGGATCGGGATGTCGCGGCCGGTGGCGGCGATCAGGCCGTCGCTGGCCTTGACGCCCGCGGGGCGGCCCTGGTGGAAAGCCCGGCTCATACGGTCATAGACGGCGCGCTGCTTGTCGATCGGCAGGCCGATGATTTCGGGCGGATACCAGGCGTTGACCGCCTCGATATAGGCCCAGAGCTCTGGGTCGAGGCGGGTTTCGTAGGGGCCCCTGGTCATGCTTTCGACAGTCATAGATCGGCGTAAAGCGCGGCCGCATTGTCGAAGCTGAAGCGCAGCGGCACCGAACCTTCGACCTGCCAGGCTGTGACGGTTTCGCCCGCCAGCAGCCGGCAGGCGCCGTCGGTGTCGGTGACGGCGCCGCCATAGAGCCGGTTGGCGAGGTTGAGTATGCCGGTCTGGTGCATGGCCGCACTGCCGCTGCCGCAGGCATCCTTGACCAGCAGCACGCGAAAGCCCTTGGCCACCGCGTCTTTCACCGAGGCGTCGATACAGGCCTCGGTCCAGACGCCTGATACGACCAGCCATTCGATGCCCGAAGACTTGATGTCGCGGGCCGCCGGCCCGGACCGAAAGGCGCTGGCCTCGGCCTTGATCAGCAGCGCCTCGCCATTGGCCGGCGCCACCTCATGGCAGATCTCGGTCAGCGGATCGCTCTTGTCGGAGAAGGCCGACTTGCCGTCCTCACCGACCGGGTGGAACGGCCGGTCCTGGCTGTCGAGATCGACGATATAGGCCCAATGGTAGAGCGGCACATGGTTGCCCCGCGCCGCCGCCTGCAGGCGCTGGACGTTGGCGAGGATGCTGCTGAAGCCCTCGACGAGGTAACGATGGTCCTGCCGGTGCTCTTCCTGCAGGTCGATGAAGATCGCGGCCACCGTGCCGCGCTTGATGGCGATGGGGGTTTTCATGCGGCGCCTGCGTTCCGGGCAGCCGGCGCGGCTTTTACAGCGAGGTGGCGCAAGCGGTGGTGACTGGCCGAAGCGCCCCCGACTTCGTCATCCACGGGCGGAGCGGGAGCGAAGCGGACGCGCAGACCCGAGGATCCATGCCGTGACGTTGGCCGTAGCGCGCAGCGGAGCAGATTCCGCACCGTGGCGACGCGTTGGAGTCGCGGCATGGATCCTAGGGTCTGCGCCGCGTCGCTGCGCTCCTTGCTCCGCCCTAGGATGACGAAGTGATTGGAGGCTGCGACAGCAGTCAAGGAGCGCGGAACCTGCATCAAACCTGCGTCTCCAGAAACTCATCCTCATACGGAAAGCGCGACAGGAGTTCGGTGCCGGTGTCGGTGATCAGGATCTCGTCCTCCAGCTTGACGCCCTCGCGGCCGCCCTTTTCGCCGATATAGCTTTCGACGCTCACCACCATGCCTGGCAAGATATGGCCGTCGCGGCCATAGGTCTCGTAATCCATGGAATGCGCGATGAACGGCGTTTCGCCATGCATGCCGACGCCGTGCATGACCGAGGTGTAGCGCTGGTCGATGAAACGGTCGGGGATTTTCCACGCCTTCTCGGCGATCTCGCGGAACGCCATGCCGGGTTTGACGATCGAGATGTTATGCTGAACCTGATCGTGCGCCATGCGGTAGAGCGATTTCTGGTAGGGTGTCGGCTTGCCCGGCCCGCAGCGGAAGGTGCGCGAGAAATCCGAATAATAGCCGTAGCAGCCGATCGTGTCGGTATCGAGCGCCAGCAGTTCGCCGGGGCGGATCTTCCGGCCGCTGGCCTCGTTGAACCAGGGATTGGTGCGCTGGCCGGAGGTGAGCAGCCGGGTCTCGATGAACTCGCCGCCCTGGCGGATGACCTCGCCATACATGATGGCGAACAGGTCGTTTTCGGACACGCCGGGCTTGATCGCCTCGCGCACCGCATAGACGGCGGCCTCGGCGCCGGCCATCGACACCTGCAGGCATTTGACTTCCTCCGGCGTCTTCACGGCGCGCACCGCCAGGATCTCGCCCTGGCAATCGCGAACCTCGCAGCCGCGCTTTTCCAGCGCCAGCGCCTGCAGATGGCTGCAGCGGTCGAGGCCGAGCTTCATCGAGCCGCCGCCATGCTGCTTCAGAAGCTCGGCGATCTCGTCGGCGAAGGGACCGGCGGTCTCGTCGTCGCGGCCCGACACCGACGACCAGACCAGCTTGGAAGGACGCGCCTCGTCGATCGTGTCGAGCACAATCGAGACATGGTAGCTCTGCGGATATTCGAACAGCACGATCGGCCCGTCGGTCGGAATGAAGAAATAGCGGGTCGAGTTGCGCAGGAAATAGCCGAACATGTTGCGCGAGCCGGTGGCATAGCGCTGGTTGTAGGGGTCGAACAACACGACGCCGCCATAGCCGGCCTCGCGCATCCAGCCGCGCAGTTTCGCCAGCCGGCCCTTGCGCAGCGCATCGGCATCGATGAAGGACGGCTCGGTATCCGACAGCCACATGCCGCCGGCCGGATCCGCGGCGGCCGGATGGCGCATGCGGTCCTTGAAGTCCACATCCTCGGTGCTGTCGGGGTCGAATACGACGATGCTCATGGGGGTACCTTGGCTGGGTTGCGAGGCCGGAGCATGGCGCAGGAGGGGCGGAGGGATTGTGCTGAAAACCGCAGGTGTTGTGCGGGATGCCGCTGATGCCTTATGCGCAACGCTGGCGGGACAGAGGGGGGTGTGACGGAACTTGTCGCGGCGCGATTAGCAAGTCCCCTAATGCCGCCGCCCCAACTTCGGCGGATGCCCGTGCTCCTCGCGAAACGCCCGGGCAAAGCTCGACATCGATGCAAACCCACACGCCAGCGCCACGTCGCGCACGGCGAGCGTCGAATGCGCCAAAAGGTCGGCGGCGCGCTTCAGCCGCAGGCGCCGATAATAGCCATTGGGCGAGATGGCGAGTTCGGAGCGGAAACTGCGCTCGAGCTTGTCGGAGGAGACGCCGAGCTTCGCGGTCAGCTCGACCATGCCGAGCCGCTCCTCGACCGCATCCTCCATGATGGCGATGGCCGACAGCACCAGCTCGTTCTGGACGCCGGTGCGCAGCCGCAGCGGCATCATCTTGCGGTCGATGCTGGAGCGAAGCTGGCTGTGCACGAACCATTCGGCGACGCCGGCGGCAAGCTCGGCGCCATAGTCGCGGGTGATGATCTCCAGCATCATGTCGAGGCTGCCGACGCCGCCGGCCGAGGTGAAGCGCTTGCGGTCGATGACATAGAGGTCGCGCCTGAGCTCAATGTTGGGAAAGGCCTCGGTGAAGGCGGCCTGGCTGGTCCAGTGCAAGGTGCAGGCATGGCCGTCGAGCAGGCCGGCGCGCGCCAGGAAGAACGCGGCATCCGCCACCGCACCGATATGGGCGCCGTTGCGCAGGCTCTTGCGGATCCAGTGTGCTGCGTCCTCGGCGACGAGATGATCGGCATCGCCGCCCGAGCAGACAACGATGCGGTCGACCTTGGGCGCGTCCTCGGCGTAAAAACCCGGCTGGATGACGACGCCATTCGACGCCTCGACCGCGCCTTTCGTGCCGCCGACAATGATCCAGCGATAGCACTGCCGCTTGGCCAGCACGTTCGCCGCACGCAGCGGCTCGATGACCGAACTGAACGCCATCATCGGAAAGCCGGGGAAGACCAGCACCGCGAAGGTGAGCGGGGTGTCGGTGGGTTTTGGGGGTTCGCGCGTGGCCATGGGGCGCTACATTTCGGGCAGATGGGGCGCGGGGTCAATTGGGCTGATGCTTGAACCTGGAACGTCAGCGCCGCCCCTCACCTGCCTGCCGGCATCCTCTCCCCGTAAACGGGGCGAGGGACGCTGTTATCGGCGCTTACGCCAATCACCGGCGGCCGCGGTTAGTGTCCAGCCGATAGATGGGTAACAGTTTGAACCGGATACATAGGTAACAGTTTTCCCCTTACGATGGGTTCGCCGAAGCATCGCGCCAACCCAACCGCTTGGCGCTTCGGCGAACCAGTTTCATGTG
>NZ_RZRT01000047.1:21559-50117 GCF_003998295.1 Mesorhizobium sp. M7A.F.Ca.US.011.01.1.1 | reverse complement strand
GCGCCATCGCAGCTCGCTCAGCGTCAAAGAAGAAGGCTATCATCGCCGTCGCAAGGAAGCTCCTCGTCGTCCTAAACGCCATCATCCGTGATAAAAAAGCTTTCGCATGAACACAGTTGCCATGCCGCGACCTTGATCGAGGAATGCAGCAGAATTCTGCGCCGTAGCGGCGCTCGGATGTCACAGGATCCTATGGTCTGCGCCGCGTCGCTTCGCTCCTTGCTCCGCCATAGGATGACGAAGCGATGGGCGTTTCCGCCAAGGCGTCAACGCAAGGAGTTACCGGCTTACTTCCCGAGCTCGATCGATCGCAGCCGCGCGGCCTCTACCGCCTCTGTGAGAAGGCGCGTCAGCCGGTCCTCGCCCATCAGCACGGCCAGCGCCGCGGCCGTCGTGCCCTTGGGGCTGGTGACCTGCCGGCGCAGCACGCCCGGCTCCTCGCCGCTTTCGGCGGCGAGCGAGGCGGCGCCGTAGACGGTCTGCATGGCGAGCAGCTTGGCGGTCGCCGTCGGCAGCCCGGCCTTCTCGGCGGCCACCGTTAGCGCCTCGATGAAATGGAAGATGTAGGCCGGTCCCGATCCGGACACGGCGGTCACCGCGTCCATCAGGCCCTCATCGTCGATGGTGGCCACTTCACCGCTCGCTGACAAAAGGTCGGCGACGAAGCGCTTGGTGTCGTCGGAGACCAGTCTGTTGGAAAACACCACCATCATGCCCTTGCCGATCGCCGCGGGCGTGTTGGGCATGCAACGCACGATCGGCGCGCGGTTTCCCAAGATTTCCTCGAAGGTGGCGGCAGGCGTGCCGGCGGCGATGCTGACGAAGGTGGTGCGGCCATCGCCGAAGCGCTTGTAGGCGGCTGTGACGTCGCGGATCACCTGCGGCTTCACCGCGATGACGACGAGATCGGGCACGGCGTCTGCTGGAATATCGCCGGCATCGGCTGATGTGCCGCAGCCCAACGCTGCGGCGCGATTGCGCAGATCGGCATTGGGCTCGACCACGAAGACCGCCGATGGCGCAAGCTTGCCGGATTTCAGCCAGCCCGAGAGCATGGCGTAGCCCATATTGCCGCAGCCGGCGAGAACAAGTCTGATCGTCATCGAAAGCCCTCCGAAGGAAGCCATCACATAGACGCTGGCGCTTCCCTGGGGAAGCCCTGTCAGGATCGCGAGCCACGATCGGGATCGCGTACCGCGATTGGCCGCAGCGAGACTTGCCTGAGGCCAAGCACGCCGAGCACGAAGAACAGCCAGACCGGGTCGCCGCGATGGAAGAAGAAGCTTTCGAGGAAAGCGTTCAGCGCCGTGAACAGCACCACCATCATGAAGAAGTCGCCGAGATAGATGTTCTCCTTGCGCAACGGAATGCGCATGTAGTCGCGCAACGGGGCGATGAGGAAGGTGTAGACCGCGACGCAAAGTGCCGGAATGCCCATCAGCACGGCGATGTCGAGATAGCCGTCATGGCCGTGCACGATGGTCCTGATGTCCCACGGCCGGTCGAAGGGCTGATCCTGGTTGAGCAGCAGCGGCGTGCCCCAGAAGCTCTCATAGCCGTAGCCGGTCCATGGCTTCTTCGCCAGCATGCTGCCGGCGAACTCCCACAGCGTCGTGCGGCCGGTATAGGTCATGCCGGGGAAATAGATCGCCGCCAGATGTTTTACAGGCGGCAGGAAGACGATGCCCAGCGTGCCGACCGCCGTGGCGACGATCGCCAGCGCAAACAGGATCGGCGTGCCGAGCCGCATGCCTATCAGGCTCGGGAACATCACGATCAGGATCGAGAACGGCACCAGGCCGGCAGTCGTCTTGGAGCCGGTGTGCAGCATGAAGATCATCGCTGCGAGGAAGATCCCGGCGCCCCAGTAGCGCTGTCCGCGCCGGTAGAGATAGAGGCCTGCGAAGCTGAGGCAGGCCATGATCGGCCCGGCGATGTTCTTGTGGGTAAACACGCCGCGCCACAGGCCGGCATGCTCGGGCTCCTGCGAGTCGGCGGTGTGCATCGCCTCGTGCGGAAACACGATGAGGCCGAGATAGGAAAGGCCCATGACCACGACGGCGGTGAAGATGATCACCTTCGAAAAGGCCTCGGCGTCGCGCGGCAGCACCAGGATCGTCGCCATCGTCAGGATGCCGATCAGGGTGAATGAGGCGGCACGCATCGCCGAAGGCGGATCGGTCGACAGGACCACCGACAGGAAAAAGAAGCCCAGCATCAGCACCCAGGACGGGCTGAGCAGCGAGCGCACGACGCGCGGATCGGCAAAGGCCATCAGCGAGAAGATCGACATGGCGCCGAGCGAGCCGAAGCCAAGCTGGTTGACGATGTCGCCGCCTTGACCGGTGAGTTCGGCGCCGCCCGGCTGGAACGGCCGGAAGGACACCATGATGACGGTGAACAGCAGCGCGGCAATGGCGGTGGCCACGCCTTCGCGCGTGAACGCGTCGCTGAGCGGCGCGTGCTCAGTTTTTCTCAGGCTGGCGGTATTGCTCATTGGCATATCCGAATTCGGCCAGCACGCGGCCCAGCGCCACATGGACGGGGTAGATGGCGATATCAGGCGAGCCGGTCCGCGCCAGCCGGATCAGGCCACGAAGCGGCGAGGCGGCAAGCAGTGCCAGGCTCTTCAGCAACACTTTGGCGCCGGCCATTGGCGTGCCGGCACGCTTCTTCTTTTCGACCATTGTCGAGATGACGCCGTTGCGCAGGCTGCGGGCACGAATCCAGTCGGCTTCGATACGCCGCGCCGGAACGGTTTCCAGCACCTTGGCCTCAGCGCACCAACCCAGAACAAAGCCCTTTTGCGCCGACCGGCTGAGAAAGTCGGAATCGCCGCCGCCCATGAAGTTGAATCTGAGATCGAGAAAGGGTGGCCCCATGGCCATCAGCACGTTGCGTCCGACCAGAAGATTGCCGGACGAATAGAGCGCCGGCACGCGTCCGGTTTCCTGGTAAGGCGGCGCGAACACCGGATGCTCGGCCCATCGCGCATGGGCGGGGTCGGCAAACACGGGCACCTGCGGGCCGCCGACAATATCGGCGCCGAGCGTTTCGGCAGCCCGGCACATCCGTTCCAGCCACTGCGGATCGGCGATCTCGTCATCGTCGATGACCAGCAGATGCCTGAAGTTCGGGAATTGCAGGATGGCCGTCTGCCAGCCGGCATTGTAGGCGCTGCAATTGCCGCGCTCATGCGCGGTGATGACGAGGCCCGGCATCTCACCGCGCTCGAACAGCGGCAGCGCCGCCTTGGCGCCGGCTTGCGCGTCGGCTTCGTTCTCCACCACGATGACGGCAAAGCGCCTGCCGGTTTGCTGCGCGCGCAGCGACGCCAGCGTTTCCAGCACCTGCTGGGGACGCTTGAAGGTCGGCAAGGTGACGACGGCTTCGACGGCCTCGACGTCAAGCCGCGGCGTGCGTCCAGCGATCGATACCGAACCGTCCGATGGCAAAGGGATCATCCGTGTCCAGCCACATGGTGAGTTGGGCTCTGGTAGCACCACGGTGATAAGGTTTCGTTAATCACCTTGCACGGAGAAGCCCGCCAGACAGGGACTTTCGGCCATCGAATGTGCTGGCTTAATCAAGGGTTCACCGCACTTTGCTACCGGCTACACCACAGGATAGGTGAGATGCATCTGCTGTTCGCCACATCGATCGTGCCTGACGGCGCTCTCGCCTCGGGCTACGAGATCGCCAACGCTGCGATCATCGCTGCCTTGCGGCGCGCTGGCGCGCGCGTAACCGTCATCGGCTTCACCTGGCCGGGGAAGCCCGCGGCCGACCCCGAAAACACCGTGGTGCTGGGTGCCATCGACGTGCGCACGGACAATGCCTCCGCGCGGCAGAAGCTGGCCTGGGTCGGCAAGGCGCTGCTTTCGGGCCTCACCTTCGCGTCTGTCAAGCTGCGCGCCGTGTCCGACAGCGATGTTCTCGCTGCCATCGAGCAAGCTGGACCAGTTGATGGCTATGTCCTGAATTCCGTGCAGTTCGCCGGCGCCTTCGAAAAGCTGTTCACTGAGCGACCTTCGATCTTCGTTGCCCACAATGTCGAGCATCTTTCGGCGCGGGAGAATGCCGCTGCCGCCGGCAGCCTCTTCCAGCGCCTGCTGTTTCGTCGTGAGGCGAGGCTGCTCAAGATCGTCGAAGAGCGTCTCTGCCGCCGGGCGCGTTTCATCTTCACCCTGGCCGAAGAAGACCGCGCCGCCCTCGGTGTCGCCTCGCACGACCGCTCGGCGGTGCTGCCACTGGTGACCGGTGCCCACGCGCCAACCCTGAAAGGCCCGCGCCGCGTCGACTGCGACGCCGCCCTGATCGGCACCTGGACCTGGCAGCCGAACCGCATCGGCCTCGACTGGTTCCTGGGCAAAATCGTGCCGCATCTGCGACCCGACTTTCGCATCCGCATCGCCGGCCACATGCCTTCGGGCGTCACCTCGAAGCATCCGGGTGTCGAATTTGTCGGCCGCGTGCCCGACGCGCAGGCTTTCGTGCGCGGTGCTGCCGTCATCCCGCTGATCAGCACCGCCGGCAGCGGCGTCCAGTTGAAGACAATCGAAACCTTCGAGCTCGGCCTGCCTTCCGTCGCCACCAGCCGTTCGCTGCGCGGCATCGACCACCGTCCGGCCAACTGCGTCGTCACCGACGATCCCGTCGCCTTCGCCAAGGCACTTGAGGCTGCGGCGGCCGACATCCGCGATGTTGACGGCAGCGCGTTCCGGGGCGCGCAGGTCAAGGCGCTCGACGCTGCCATCCGGCTCGGCCTCGAAAAGCTCGAGCCTGTCAGGCAGGAGGCGTTTGCATGAACATGCATTCCGCCCGCGCCGCGTTCGGGCTCGACACGCTGAAGACGATCCTTGGCATCCCGGTGGTTGCGGTCCGTTGGAACGATGCCATCGCCCTGCTGAACCGGTTGATTGCCGAGCGGCGCTTCACCAAGGTCAGTTTCCTCAACGCCCACAACGCCAACATCGCCTATACCGACCGGGTGTTCGCCGGGGCACTCGATGATTTCCTCATCCTGCCCGACGGCATCGGTATCGATCTGGCGGCGAGACTCCTCTACGGGGCGCCATTTCCCGACAATCTCAACGGTACCGATTTCGTCCCGGCCTTCCTGCAGGCCTCAACGACGCCGCTGACCGTCGGGCTGCTCGGCGCGACGCGCGTCAATGCCGAAGCGGCGTCGGTCAAGCTGGCGGCTCTGGCCGTGCAGCACAGCTTCGTGGTGATCCATGACGGCTATTTCCCCGCTTCGCAGGAGCAGGAAATTGTCGACCGGATTGCCGCGCTTCGGCCCGACGTGCTGCTCGTCGCCATGGGCGTGCCGCGCCAGGAATTGTGGATCGAACGCCATATCGACGCGCGCCACTGCACGCTGCCGATCGCCGTCGGCGCATTGCTTGATTTCCTGAGCGGCGCGGTGCCCCGCGCGCCCTTGTGGATGCGCCGGCTGCGGCTCGAATGGCTGTTCCGGTTGGCTGTCGAACCGAGCCGCCTGTGGCGCCGCTATGTGGTCGGCAACCCGCTGTTCCTGCTGCGCGTCGTCAGGCAGAAATTCTCGCGTACACCCGAAGCAGCGAGGGATATCAAGTGAACAGCAGGTTCGTGCCAGGTGCCGCTGTCGAACCGAGCCCGCTGCGGCAGACACCGACGGCGGCAATCGTGACGGCAAGCTACGCGCCCGACTTCGAGCGCTGCCGCCTGCTGTGCGAGACACTTGATCGCCACGTTTCGGGCACGGCGCACCATTACATCCTGGTCGAACATCGCGACGTCAGGCAGTTTCGCCAATTGGAAACCGGCCGCCGCACGGTCGTCGACGAGCGTGAATTGCTGCCGCGCTGGCTGCACGCTTTCGACGATCCGCTCAGCCTGTTTCGCCGGCGCGTGTGGCTCAGCCTTAAGACCCAGCCGCTGCGCGGCTGGCATGTGCAGCAGTTGCGTCGCATCGCCATCTCGGCGCATGCCGGGGAAGACGTGCTCATCTTCTGCGATTCAGACGTCGCTTTCCTCAAACCTTTCGACTGCGGCGCCTTTTGGCGCGACGGCAAGGTGCGCCTGTTCCGCCGCGACGGTGTCCTGGCGGACGAAGGTCATGAGGAGCATCGCATCTGGTCGCGCAATGCGGGATCGGCACTCGGCATCGACCCGTCCCGGACGTCGATCCATGACTATATCTCGACGCTGATCGCGTGGCGGCGCGACACCGTGCTGGCCATGTGCGCCGAGATCGAGAAGGTCCATGGCCGCGACTGGGTCGAGGTCGTCGGCTCGGCGCGCAAATTCTCCGAATGCATGATCTACGGCCGCTATGTCGACGATCTGCTGGACGGTGCCGGCCACTTCCACGGTTCGGAAGAGTTCTGCCGTGTCCACTGGACCGGCGAGGCGCTGTCGGACGACGAGTTCCGCCGCTTCGTTGCCGCCATGGCGCCGGAGCAGGTGGCGATCGGCATGCAATCCTTCATCGGCACCGATATCGGCCGCATCCGCCGTCTGATCGGGCTAGTCCGCTCTTAGTGCTAAATCGCCTTTGCCGGCTTGCGCATCGCCGAATAGGTGAGCAGCGTCGAGGCCAGATACAGAAGCAGGAAGACGACGTTGAGCGACAGCACCATATTTGGCGTGTCGTGGATGGTCGTCAGCACATAGGTCAGCAACACTGCCTTCAGCCCGGCCAGCAGGCCGAGATTGAGCGCCCTCACCAAGGTCTGGCCGCGTGCGAACAGAAGCTCGGCCTGGTATTCGACAAGATTGCGCAGTCCAGGCACGCAGATCGCCAGCACCACCAGCGGCGCTGCCTCGGCGACATTCTTGCCGAGTGCGTTGGGGAAGAAGTGCAGCACGATGCCAAGCGTCAGCAGCGCTGCCGTGGAGACCGCGAAAACGCCGCCTTCGATGCCGCTCTTGACCGCCAGCCGTGACAGCAGTTCCGGCGCGCGCATCATGCGCTGCACCAGCATCATCGAGAAGGTGCGGATCGGAATGGCCGTCAGGTCTACCAGCCGCATGATGATGGCGTAGATGCCAGCCAGATGCGGGCCGCCGATCGCCAGCACCAGCAGCTTGTCGAACTCCATCTGCAGGTAGAACAGCACTTCGGCCCCGGCCACATAGATGGAATCGGCCAATCGCCGAAGATACAGCGCGACGCGCAGCCGCAGCCTCTGGCGCGGGTAGAAGAAGCCGAAGGCAATCAGCAGCGAGGCGGCATTGGCGCCGATATAGAACCAAGACCATATCCAGACGCTGTGTTGTGCTGAGAACATGAACAGCACCGCGCCGAGCGCCCGCAGTGCCGTCGCCAGGATAGCCAGCAGCGCGGCGCGGCCGAACTTGCCCAGACCATTGTTGACGATCAGCGCCACCTCCACCGGCCGCCACAACAGCGCTTCGGCAAAGACGATTGCGGCAAACAGCGACAGCGGCACGGTGTCGGCGAAGAAAAGCAGATAGACGCCGAACGAGGCCGCGGCCAGCAGCGGCAGCGACAGCACGCCGAGCAGCAGGAAGCCGGCGGAAAAAGTGCCGATCAGATTGGGGCGGATGGTGGCGGTGCGGTAGAGCGCCGAGATGAACCCGAAAGCGAGGATGCGCGACAGCATGACACCGGCCGCCGACGCGGTGGCGAACATGCCGAATTCGGAAATGGAGAGCGTGTTGGCCAGCGCGATGAAATAGGCCAGCGAAAACACCAGTCGCCCGCCGGCGCCGCTGATCGCCGAGAAATAGTCGCGAAGCAGCCCCCGTCGTTCGGCCAAAAAGCTGCCGATCCGGGCGAGGGGCCGCCTTTGCGGTATGTCACTGGCCTGCGTCATGTCTCAAGGAGAGCCTAGGCCGGAAAACTTAACGTGCCGTTCTGGAGCCTGGGCTTGTGTTGAAAATAGATGCAACCGAAGCGAGAAACCGACGCTTCGGCGCGGGAAAATTAACCTTTTGTTTTCCATGCCTGTTTAGCGTGGCTTAACGAATGGCCAATCGCCGTTTGCAGGTCGCCAAAGGTAAAGTTCCAGACGATGGTCGACAGGGAAAACCGCGAAGACTGGAAGCGCGAGCGCTCATTGCTGGCGCTTGGCCAAGCTGTGCGCGGCGACGAACCCGACGCGTCCCTGGTCTCGATAGGCGATCGGGCAGACCCGTCATGGCGCGAGGATGCCGCCACCCGTCATCGTCTCGCCCGTTCGCAGCGCGAGGCGCGCAACCCGAAACTGTCGGATCCGGCCGCGACCGACGGGGATCAGGAGCGGGCTTCATCGCCGCACCGCGCGCAAACCACGCCACGGACACAAATCGGTGCCGCCGAAACCGCTGGCGCCCGTCACGCCGATCATGCATCGGAACCTTACGCTGTGGGCGACGCGTCGGTATCCCGAAACGACGGCATGGACAGCCAGCAGTGGAAGCCGCTGATCGATCCGATGCAGGTCGTGCGCGGTGTCGGCAAGTCGAAGCTGCTGATCGTGACGACGACGATACTGGGCGCCGCGCTCGGCATCACCATCGCGCTGTCGACGCCGAAGAAATATGAGGCCACCACCGAACTGATCGTCGACCCGCGCGACCTGAAGCTCACCGACCGCGACCTCACCCAGTCGGTCGTCGCCTCGGACGCCACGCTGGCCATCGTCGAGAACCAGGTCCGGGTGCTGACATCAGGCACCGTTCTCAACAAGGTCGTCGACAAGCTCAATCTGGTCAACGACCCCGAATTCAATGGGCAAGGCGGCGGCGGCCTCAGCGTCATGTCGCTCATCCGCTCCGTCCTGTCCCGCAATGACGGGCCGGGCGGTGTCGACGACGCCCGCCGCCGCGCGCTTGCTGTCGGCAATCTGGCCGAGAGCCTTTCGGTCGAGCGCGGCGGCAAGACCTTCGTCATCACCGTCAGCGCCACCACGCAGAATGGCGAGAAATCGGCCCTCATCGCCAACACGATGACGGATGTCTTCCTGCAGACCTTCGGCCAGATACAGTCGGACACCGCAGGCCGCGCCACCGACGAACTGACGGCCCGGCTTGACGCGTTGCGCAAGGGAGTCGAGGCCGCCGAGCGCAAGGTCGAGGATTTCAGGGCCACGCACGACCTTGTCGACGCGCAGGGCCATCTCATCAGCGATGACGAGATGCTGAAGCTCAACGAGCAACTGTCGGTTGCCCGCGCCCGCACGCTGGAGCTGAATGCCCGGGCCGCTTCGGCGCGTTCGGTCGACGTCAATTCGGTTCTCACCGGCACCTTGCCGGAGGAGATCAACTCCAACACGATGAGCGATTTGCGTTCGCAATATGCATCGCTCAAGCAGGAAGCTGACCGCGCCGCCATTCGGTTTGGCCCGCGCCATCCCGAACTCCAGGCGCTCAATGCCCAGATTGCCGGCGCACGCGACCGCATCGCCGCGGAGCTGCGTCGCATCGGCTCGTCGCTGCAGGTCGACCTCAAGCGCGCCGTCCAGCTCGAACAGGACCTTGCCTCTCGCCTGGCGCAGCTGAAGGTCCGCAGCGGCGACGTCAACAGCGACCTCGTGTCGATGCGCGAACTGGAGCGCGAGGCGACCGCCAAGCGTTCCGTCTACGAACAGTATCTGCTGCGCGCCAAGGAAACCGGCGAGCAGAAGGACATCAACACAGCCAACATCAACGTGATCTCGAAGGCCTTCGCGCCGCTCGAGGCAAACGGGCCGTCGCGGGTCGTGGTCGCGCTCGGCGGCCTGTTGCTGGGTTTCGCCTCCGGCATTGGCCTCGGAGCCATGCGTGGCGCCTACGAGAGCCTGCGTGACACCGCCAATTCGCGCTCGCGCCGCGACCATGGCACGGACGAACGCCGGACGCCTTACGAAGACAAGGCATATCGGGCAGCGCCGCCGCCGGCGCCGCCACAAACACCAGCGCCGCAGCCATCGACACCCCCGCCTGCATCACCACCGCCGGCCGCGCCACCGCCTGTCCAGCAAGCCGAGGTCTCGCCGGCCGAAGGTCCCGGCCGGATCGGTGCCTTGCTGTCGAGACTGCACAAGTCCGTCTCCCGCAAGCCATCCCCGGAGGAGCCGTTCGATACCGTTGAATGGGCCTCTGCCGAAAACGCGAAACCAATGCACGATCCGCAATACCGCGCTTATCCCCAGTCGGCGCCAGCCTTCGAGCCTCGGCAGGCGGCCGCGACAGCATACCCGGCGCCGCCTTTCCAGCCCGGCGGCCATCCGCAGCAGGCGGCGCAGCCGTCACTGCCGCCTCCCATGGTGCCGCAGCGGCCATATTCCGGGCCGCAGCTCTATCCCTACGCGCAGCCATTGGGCTACGCACAGCCGCCGGCCTATCCCTATTCGCAATCGATGCCGGCCGCCAATGCCGGGCAGCAGCCCGATCCGGCTCAGCCTGCTTCCGAGTCCTATCCACAGCCGCCCCTCCCGCAGCAGCAGGCGCCTCAGCCTCATCAGCGATCGGCGGAGCCGTCGCGGGTCGTGGAGGATGCCGAGCAGCAAGCGCCAATCGAGGAAATCCGCGCCAGCCTGCGCGAATTCCGTGAAGCGGTTCGCGAACTGACCGAGAGCCGCGCGCGGCGCCGCTACTTCTGAGCCACAAAAATCTGCGCGGTGCCGTACAAAAACATGCCGGTTTCGCGTAAACGGCATGGGACGGCGCTTTGGCGGGATTGCATGTTGGAATTTTCGTGAAAATGCCACGCTGTGAAAGATCGAAAAGCGCGTCGCTTCCGGAAGCGACGCGCTTGGGCATTCTGGTGTTGAGGGTAGTCCATGGCCGAAGTGATTGATGGCAAGAGCGTTGCCGGGGACGTTGTGGGGGCGGTCAAGACCCTGACGGCTGAACTTGTCGCCAAGGGCAAGGCCAAGCCTGGTCTTGCAGTGGTCATGGTCGGCGAGGATCCCGCCAGCCAGGTCTATGTCGCGTCCAAGTCGCGCACCGCCAAGGAATGCGGCTTTCATTCCGTTCAGCACACGCTGCCGGCCGAAACCTCGGAACCGGCACTGCTGAAGATCATCGGCGACCTGAACGCCGATCCGGCCATCAATGGCATCCTCGTGCAGCTTCCGCTGCCGGCCCACATCGACGCCGGCAAGATCATCCAGACCATCGCGCCGGAAAAGGATGTCGACGGCTTCCATTTCATCAATGTCGGCAAGCTCGGCACCGGTGAACTCGAGACAGCCTTCGTGCCTTGCACGCCGGCCGGCTCGATGCTTCTGATCGAGCGGGTGCGCGGCAAGGACCTGTCCGGCCTCAATGCCGTCGTCGTCGGCCGCTCCAACATCGTCGGCAAGCCGATGGCCAACCTGCTGCTAGCCGCCAATTGCACCGTCACCATCGCCCATAGCCGCACCAGGGACCTGCCGGCACTTGCCCGCACCGCCGACATTCTTGTCGCGGCCGTCGGCAGGCCGGAGATGATCAGGGGTGATTGGGTCAAGCCAGGCGCCACCGTCATCGATGTCGGCATCAACCGCATTCCGGCGCCGGAAAAGGGCGAGGGCAAGTCCCGTCTCGTCGGCGATGTCGCCTATGCCGAAGCGGCCAAGGCCGCCGGCGCCATCACGCCGGTGCCTGGCGGTGTCGGGCCGATGACCATTGCCATGCTGATGGCCAATACGTTAGCCTCGGCCTACCTAGCGGCCGGATTGAAACGGCCGTCCTTCTGACCCGCCAGAAAGCCGCAGCTTTGCCGAACCCCAGTGTTCCCTCAGAACGGCCGGTCATGACGGACCCCGTTCAAGGTGGCCGGCAATTCGCATTCCTGCTGGTAGACAAGTTCTCCATGTTCTCGCTGGCTGCGGCGATCGATACGTTCCGGTCGGCGAACCGGTTGCTCGGCCGTGACTTCTACGGCTGGACGACGGTGTCGGCCGATGGCGATCCGGTGATGGCTTCCAACGGCCTGCCGCTCAAGATCGACTACGCCGTTGCCGACCTGCCGCCGGTCGATATCCTGTTCGTCTCGGTTGGGCTGACGACGGAATTCCCCGGCAAGAGCAAGGTGCTGGCGGCACTGCGCAGCTGGGGCCGGCGCGGCAATGCGCTGGGTGCCCTGTCGGTCGGCTCCTATCTGCTGGCCGAGGCCGGCCAGCTCGAAGGCTATCGCTGCACCATCCATTGGGAAAACCGTGCCGGCTTCGTCGAACGCTTCCCCGACATCAACTGCACCGGCAACGTCTTCGAGATCGATCGCAAGCGCTACACCTGTGCCGGCGGCACCACTTCGATCGACCTGATGCTGGAGATCGTGCGCGGCGATTTCGGCTCGAACCTCGCCAATGGCGTCGCCAACCAGTTCCAGCACGAACGCATCCGCTCGGCCGGCGACCGCCAGCGCGTCGGGCCGGAACGCGACCTGACCGGCAAGTCGGAGAAGCTCAGGCGCATCGTCGAACTGATGGCCGACCACCTCGACGAGCCGCTGTCGGCGGTACAGCTGGCCAAATCCGCCGGCCTTTCGGTACGCCAGGTCGAGCGCCTGTTCCTGCGCCATCTCAGCGTCACGCCCGGCCGTTACTATATGCGGCTGCGGCTGGAGCGGGCGCGCGAATTGCTGCGCCAGACCAACATGCCGATCCTCGACGTGGCGATCGCGACCGGCTTCACCTCGCATTCCTACTTCGCCCAAAGCTACCGGCTGCAATTCGGCAGGCCGCCCTCGGAAGAGCGCCGCACGACCTACTGAACTTCGCTTCCGTTGAAAAGTTCGGCATTCGGCCCGGCGCATCGGACCAGGGCAGCGAATTCGGGTAACGGTTCTTTCGGAGCCTTCGCCGCGTAGGCTGACGGGTACATCAAACGAAAAACCCGCCTGAGCGGCGGGTCACCGGCGCAAATCAGCACCATGGACGAATATATACGATAGCTGAGGGCACCGAGTCAAGAAAAAATTCCTATCCTGGAAAATTATCGGCACTGCCGACACGTCGAACTGGCTGTCGTCGGACTTTTGTTAAGCTGAGTTCGGAGCCCTGCGCACCGGGCGCCCGGACTTGTGTCCCGGCGCCGCGTCAAATAGCTTGCCGCCCGGATCAGGGGTGGATTTAGGAGATTTCGATGGCGGGACTTGCACGGGGTGTCGCGGCGGCGGTCCTCCTTTTGTCGATGACGACGTTCGGCTTCGCCGCAAACAAGGTCATCATCATTCTCGATGCGTCCGGCTCGATGTGGGCGCAGATCGACGGCAAGCCCAAGCTCGAAATCGCCCGCGAGTCGCTTCGAACCGTGCTTCAATCGGTCCCCACCGACGACGAGATCGGCTTCATGGCCTATGGCCATCGTGAAAAGGGCAGCTGCGACGACATCCAGCTGATCGTGCCGCCGCAGGCAGGTTCGGGCAGCGCCATTTCGGCCGCCGCCGACAGCCTGAAATTCCTCGGCAAGACACCCCTGACGGCGGCGGTCAAACAGGCGGCCGAGGCGTTGAAATACACCGAGGACAAGGCGACCGTCGTGCTCATCACCGACGGGCTCGAAACATGCGGCGGCGACCCCTGCGCGCTTGGCAAGGAGCTCGAGGCATCCGGCGTCGCCTTCACCGCCGATGTCGTCGGTTTCGGCCTCACCGCCGACGAGGGCAAGCAGATCGCCTGCCTCGCCGACAACACCGGCGGCAAATACATCCAGGCCTCCGACGAGAAGGCGGTGCAAGAGGCGCTTGTCGAGACAGTGGCGGCGCCGGCGCCGGCGCCTGCTCCTGAACCGGCTCCGGCACCTGCGCCCGCGCCGGAGCCGGCCAAACCGGGATTCAATTTCCTGCCGATAGCGGTGCTTGCCGAGGGCGGCGATCCTGTCACTGACGGCAACGCCTGGGAAATCTACAAGGCCAAACCCGACGGTACGCGCGGCGACTACGTCAGCACCGAATACGGTGCCTATAAGGCCAATCTGGAACCGGGCGACTATATCGTCGTGGCCAGTGACGGCCAGGCGAAAACCGAGCAGAAGGTCAAGATCGAGGCCGGCCAGGTCTACAAGCCGCTTTTCAACTTGAATGCCGGCACGCTCATCATCCACCCGCGACCGAGCGCGGGGGCGGATGTCGTCGATGGCGCGGCTGTCGTCATCGATTATCCGGGTGCAGACATGCCCGCGACCTTTTATGGGACGACGAAAGCCGTGTTGCCGGCCGGCGACCAGAAGGTGACTGTCACGATCGGGCAGGGCGTGGCTACCGATACGATCCCGCTGGCTGCCGGCAAGACCGTGGAAAAGGACATGATTGCCGGTGTCGGCCATGTCGTTGCCAATGCTTACTATGCTGCCGGCGGCGACAAGGCGGACGGTTCGGGCATCGGCTTCAAGGTGCTCAAGGCAAAAAAGAAGATCGATGGAACCAGGGACGAGGTGACCTATGCCTACGGACCCGACAGCAAATTCGATCTGCCACCCGATGACTACGTGTTGATTGCGACGGTTGATCTCGCCGTCGTCGAGCAGCCGTTCACTGTCAAGGTGGGCGAATCTCAGAATCTGAAGGTCGCAATGAATGCCGGCGTGCTGGCGATCACCGCGCCCGGAGCCTCGAAGATCGAGATTTTCGAGGCCAAGAAGGACATCAACGGCAACCGCAAGTCGCTTGGCTATGCATTCGACCAGAAGTATCAGGCAGCGATTCCTGCGGGCGACTACGCCGTCGTCTCGGAGAAATCCGACAACAGTTCCAAAGAAGGCAATGTGACGGTCAAGGCCGGCGAGCGAGCCGAGCTAACCTTGCAGTAGAATCGTATGCACAACCGCAAGAGAGCGGCCATGTGCCGCCCTTTTTCATGAACTACGCAGAATTGCCGTCATGTCGTGCCGAAGGCGCTGGCGCCATGATCGGCGCGGCCGACCAGTTGCCGAAAGCCGGCAAACAGCTCGCGGCCGAAACCGAACTCGTTGCCGGTGAGATCGGCATCCGCCGTCCGGCGCAGCGCGAAGTCGCCGGCCGGCACCAGCACTTCGAGTGTGCCGGCGTCGGCGTCGAGCCGGATGATGTCGCCTTCGTGGATCCTGGCGATAGGGCCTTCCTCGACCGCTTCCGGCGTGACGTGGATCGCCGCCGGCACCTTGCCGGAGGCGCCCGACATGCGCCCGTCGGTGACAAGCGCCACGCGCTGGCCGCGATCCTGCAAGATGCCGAGCACCGTGGTCAGCTTGTGCAGCTCCGGCATGCCATTGGCTTTCGGCCCCTGGAAGCGGATGACGGCAATGAAATCGCCAGTCAGCGTGCCTGCCTTGAACGCATCGTTCAGCCCTTGCTGGCTGTCGAAGACCCTGGCCGGTGCCTCGATGATACGCCGCTCCGGCTTCACCGCGGAAGTCTTGATGACGGCGTGGCCGAGATTGCCTGACAGCACTTTCAGGCCGCCGGTCGCCTGGAATGCCTTGTTGAACGGCGCCAGCACCTTTTCGTCGCCGCTTGCCTTCGGCGAAGCCTCGCGCACCACGCTGCCATCGGCACCAAGCTTTGCTTCGACCGCGTAAGGCCGCAGGCCTTCGCCCCACACCGTCTGCACATCCTCATGCAGGATGCCTTCGTCGAGCAGTTCGCGGATCAGGAAGCCGAGCCCGCCGGCGGCGTGGAAATGGTTCACGTCGGCGAGGCCGTTCGGATAGACCCGCGCCAGCAGTGGCACCGCCTCCGACAGGTCGGAAATATCCTGCCAGGTAATAGTGATGCCGGCCGCCGCCGCCATGGCGATCAGATGGATGGTGTGATTGGTCGAGCCGCCGGTGGCGTGCAGGCCGACGACGCCGTTGACGATCGAGCGCTCGTCGATCATCCGGCCGACAGGCGTATAGGCGTTGCCGAGCGCGGTGATCGCCAGCGCCCGCTTCGTCGCCTCGCGGGTCAACGCCTCGCGTAGCGGCGTGCCGGGGTTGACGAAGGAAGCGCCCGGCGTGTGCAGGCCCATGATCTCCATCAGCATCTGGTTGGAATTCGCCGTGCCGTAGAAGGTGCAGGTCCCCGGCCCATGATAGGATTTGGACTCGGCCTCCAGCAGTTCGGCGCGTCCGGCCTTGCCCTCGGCGTAGAGCTGGCGGACCTTGGCCTTTTCGTCATTGGGCAGGCCGGTCGTCATCGGTCCGGCCGGAATGAACACCGCCGGCAGATGGCCGAAGGTCAGTGCTGCGATCACCAGGCCCGGCACGATCTTG
Organism: Mesorhizobium sp. M7A.F.Ca.US.011.01.1.1; assembly: GCF_003998295.1. Lineage (NCBI taxonomy): Bacteria > Pseudomonadati > Pseudomonadota > Alphaproteobacteria > Hyphomicrobiales > Phyllobacteriaceae > Mesorhizobium > Mesorhizobium sp. M7A.F.Ca.US.011.01.1.1. Next base: position 33,989 of record NZ_RZRT01000047.1, on the reverse strand, counting down.
TCGCAGACGCCGAGATAGACGGCAGCGTCGAACATGTTGTGCGACAGGCCGATCGCGGCGGCCATGGCGATGACATCGCGCGAAAACAGCGACAACTCCATGCCGGGCTGGCCCTGGGTGACGCCGTCGCACATGGCCGGCACGCCGCCGGCCACCTGGGCAATGCCGCCGGCTTCGCGGGCTGCATCCTTGATCAGCGCGGGGAAGGTCTCGAACGGCTGATGCGCCGACAGCATGTCGTTGTAGGAGGTGATGATGCCGAGGTTCGGCACCTTGTCGGCGCCCAGCGCGAGCTTTTCCGAGGGGCTGCACACCGCAAAGCCGTGGGCGAGATTGCCGCACGACAGCACAGCCCGGTTGGCGGTGCGGTTCGATGCCTCGGCGATGCGGCCGAGATAACGCTCGCGGCCTGGTTTTGAGCGCTGGCGGATGCGTTCGGTGATGGCTTCGATGTCGCGTCTGGCGGTCATGGCGGTCGGTCCTTTCAGGCGAGGTCCCGGAAACATCCTCCCGCCGTTTGCCGGGACCAGAGTAAATCGAGATTCAGGGGGCCCAGAAAACCTCTACGGGCTTATGTGCTGCGTCGAGCACGGCACGGATTGGCTTTCGCGGCCCGGGCGCAACCGCGCCGTCGAAGGCGGTACGCTTGTCCTCACCCTCTATGTGCAGCGCGATGAAGCCGGCTTCGACGATGCGCGCCAGCGACAGGGTCAGCCGCGGCTCGCCCGCACTTGCCGCATGAACCGGCAGCACGATCCTGTCGCAAGACGGGTCGAGCAACGTTGCCAGATCGTCGGCATCGGGAAAGAACGAGGCGGTGTGGCCGTCCGGCCCCATGCCGAGAACGACGACATCGAGCGGCCATGGCAAGGACCGGAGCGCTGCATCATCGGACGAGGCCGCATCCTCGATGCTGGTGGCTTCGTGATAGAGCGGCACGAAACGAGCCGCCTTGGCCGCGTTCTGCAACAGATTGGCGGCCACCAGCCCGGCATTGGAGCGTGGCGAAGAGGCCGGCACGAAACGCTCGTCGACCAGCGTCACGATCACCTTGTCCCAGGCGATAGGTATCGCTGAAAGGGCGGCGAAGAATTTTGCCGGCGTGGTGCCGCCGGAGACGGCGAGCAGCCCCGTGCCGCGCTCGGCGATCGCCTTGGTCAGTCTGCCTGCAGCATGACCGGCAAGGGCTGCCGCCAGTTCCTGGCGCCCGGCGAAGCCGTTCCAGCTATAGGCGGCGCTGTTCAATTGCTCTCGTGCCATGTCCGCCCGTCACGCTCGATCAGTGCTATCGAGGCCGATGGCCCCCAGGTGCCCGCCGTGTAGCCCTGCGCCTCCTGCCTGGCACTTTCCCAGGCATTCTGGATCGGGTCGATCCATTTCCACGCCGCCTCGACTTCGTCACGGCGCATGAACAGGGTCTGGTTGCCACGGATGACGTCCATGATCAGCCGCTCATAGGCATCCGGCGCGCGGCCGTCGAAGGACTGCGCAAAACTCATGTCGAGCGAGATCTGGCGCAACCGCATGCCGCCCGGACCCGGATCCTTGATCATGATGAACTGCTTGACGCCTTCGTCGGGCTGCAGCCGGATGACCAGCTGGTTGGCGAAGATCGGACCAGCGCTGTCGCCGAAGATCGAATGCGGGATCGGCTTGAATTCGATGACGATTTCCGAAACCCGGGTTGCCAGCCGCTTGCCGGTCCTGAGGTAGAACGGAACGCCCGCCCAGCGCCAGGTGCCGATCTCGGCCTTGATGGCGACGAAGGTCTCGGTATTGCTGTCGTGGGAAAGCTCCTCGACATAGCCCTTTACAGCTCCGCCGGCCGAGGCGCCTGCGCGGTACTGGCCGCGCACGGTGTGCTTCGGCGCCTCGTTGCCATTGATGCGCTTCAGCGCCCGCAGCACCTTCAGCTTCTCGTCGCGCACGGCGTCGGCATCCATCGACGACGGCGCTTCCATTGCGACGAGACACAGCAGCTGCAGCATATGGTTCTGCACCATGTCGCGCAGCGCGCCGGCCTTGTCGTAATAGGTGACGCGGTCCTCCAGACCGACGGTCTCGGCCACGGTGATCTGGACATGGTCGATATGGGCCGAATTCCACAACGGTTCGTAGAGCGCGTTGGCGAAGCGCAGCGCCATCAGGTTCTGCACCGTCTCCTTGCCGAGATAATGGTCGATGCGGAAGATCTGGCTTTCGTGGAAGTCGTCGCCGACCAGATCGTTGAGCTTGCGTGCTGAATCGAGATCGCGGCCGATCGGCTTTTCCAGCACGATGCGCGAGTTCGGCGTGATCAGATTGTGCTCTTTCAGCTTGTGCGAGATGTCGCCGAACAGCGCCGGCGCCACCGCCAGGTAGAAGGCTCGGATGCGGTCGCTGTCTCCGATCGCCTTCTTAAGCTTGTCGAAGCCGGCGCCGCTCGTCGCATCGGCGGAGACGTAGGACAGCCGCGCCAGAAAAGTCTTCAGTTCCTTGGCGTCGATGTCGGCCGGCTTGACGTGCTCGGAGATCGCCTGTTTGGCGAAGGCTTGGAATTCCTCATCGCTCATTTTCGAGCGCGACGTGCCGATGATGCGTGTCGGCTCCGAAAACTGATGGTCGCGCTGGCGATAATAGAGCGACGGCAGAAGCTTGCGTTCCGACAGATCGCCGGTGCCGCCGAAAATGATGAAGTCGAAAGGCTCGACGGGGATGATCTGGCTGGTCATGGTCTGTCCGCTTTGACGCCGGTCGCTGTGACGCGGCTGATATAATCTAATCGATTTAAATTTTCCAGTGCCATGGTGTCACATCTGGGTGTATGCGCCTGCCCCTTGACAGTCCGATGACCCGGAGGCTTGTCGAAGGCGCGGCTCCGGAAGCCTTCGCAGTTGCAGCATAGAGCGGGATCGACGCGAAAGCCAAAGGAGAAATCGGCGATGGACCCACATCTTTCGGCCAATCCAGTCAGAAGCCGTGGCTTTGCGCGGATGAGCGCCAATGACGTGCCCGTTGATCGTCACCAATAATGAGCGGAAAAAACATGCGTCTGGAAAACAAGGTTGCGATCATCACCGGCGCTGCGTCGGGCTTTGGCGAGGGCATTGCCAGGCGCTTTGCGCGGGAGGGCGCCAGGGTCGTTGTCGCCGATCTCAACGCCAGGGGTGCGGAGCGCGTCGCCGGCGAAATCGGTGAAGCTGCGATCTGGACCCAGACGGATGTCTCGCTGCGCTCCGAATTCGACGAGATGATCTATGCCGCGAAAAGCGCCTTCGGCCGCATCGACATCATGGTCAACAATGCCGGTTACACCCATCGCAACGGCGACATGCTCAATGTCGACGAGGACACCTTCGACCTGATAACCGCCGTCAACATGAAGGCGATCTATCACGCGGCACTTGCCGTGGTGCCGATCATGGAGCGGCAGGGCGGCGGCGTCATCCTGACCACGGCCTCCACCGCGGGTCTGCGGCCGCGCCCCGGCCTCACCTGGTACAATGCGTCGAAAGGCTGGGCGATCACCGCCACCAAATCGATGGCGGTGGAACTGGCGCCGAAGAACATCCGCGTCAACTGCCTCTGCCCGGTTGCCGGCGAGACCGGCATGCTGGCGAAATTCATGGGCGCCGACACGCCCGAGATCCGCGAGAAGTTCCGCGCATCGATCCCACTCGGCCGGCTTTCGACGCCGCTCGACATCGCCAACGCCGCACTCTGGCTGGCCTCGGACGAGGCCGCCTTCATCACCGGCGTGGCGCTGGAGGTCGATGGCGGCCGCTGCATCTGAAAGCCTGATGTATGTCGCTCGAAAGCGGCCCCGGTTTGGGAGAACGACATGCATCAGAACAACAGGCCTGCCTCACGCAGAGCGGTGGGCGTCAGGCGCCGGTCTTGATGTAACTCTTGTAGATCCAGCCGGTCTTGCCGTTGTAGGTGATCTGGCACCATTTCTTGCAGCTCATCACCTGCACCGAGGTTTTGGCTGGCACCGTACCGATGGCGGCGGCATTTTTCTTCGGGCCGCTTCGCATGGTCACGGCCCTCAGGATGCGCCCTGTTCCGGCGGCGGCTTTCCTTGGCTTCCCCTTGGCTTGGCTGTCATCGCCTTCTGCCGCTGGCTCTTGAGCCGGCACTTGCGGTTGCACCTCGGGAATGGCGGCGGTTTGTGCGCCGTCGGGATGGTTGCCCGCGGCTGCGCTGGGCGCGGCTACCTTGGCAAGTTCGGTGGCGGCATCGGTAGCGGCTGCCGGCTGTGCGAATGCCGCAGCTTGCTTGTCCGCTGCCTGGCTGGGGGCAGTCGAATCGGAAGTGGCGGCGTCCTTCGGCTGCGAACCGGTCCAGCGCGGATCGTTGGCGGCGAGTGCGGGGATGTTGGCTTGTGCGGCCGCCACGGTTGTCGGAATAGCGTCGGACTTGCGCGCCTGCGGCACGGCTGCCGCGGCGACCGCGGCCCCAACCGGGGTTATTTTCGTCGTCTTCACCGGAACCGTTGGAATGGTCTGTTCGGGGCTCGCTGCCGCTTGTCTGTCGCTGGCCGGCAATGCCAGCCACAGCGCCACGGCGGCGACGCCAAGCAGCGCGGCAGTGCCGATCGCGGCGATCACCAGATGCGAGTTCGAACGGACTTCCTGCCAGAAGGAGGGCCGCATGTCGTATCCGAACTGCATGGCAAAGCGCCGACGTTCCGGCGTACCGAAACTGAAGGGCTCTCTCACTCTTGCCACCTCCATAAGCGGGCCGACGTTCTATCGGTCGGTGCCGGAAGTCCGGCGTCTGATCCGCATAGGTCAAAAAAACAACGCGGGCAGTCCCGCAACAATCCCCGAACAATCGCCCAGAACCGGCAGCTTTCGCCTGCGATTGTGGCATCAGTACGCCATTATAGGGGATTCTGCGCCTTTGCGGGAAATTGCGCAATGCGTCGCACGGGCAACAAATGTTACAATGAATATTACAATATTACATCAGGTCGGTCGGCTAGATCCTGTCCCGCAACGCAAACCAGTTGAGCGCCAGGAACAGCAGCGGCGTGCGGAAGCGCCGACCGCCGGGGAACGGCGGGATTTTCAGATCCTCGATCAGCTTCAGCCGGTCGCGGTTGCCGGCAACGGTTTCGGCATAGAGTTTACCGAAGTAGTTCGACAGCATGACGCCGTGGCCGGAATAGCCGCCGGCCGAGATCACATTGGGCATCACTTCGCGCACGAAAGGCTTTCTCGGCACCGTGATGCCGACATAGCCGCCCCAACCATGCGTGATCTCGACATCCCCGAGCGCCGGATAGAGTTCCGCGATCTGGCGGCGGATGTGAATGTGGATATCCTTCGGATCGTTGACGCCATAGACCTCGCGTCCGCCAAACAGCAGCCGTCCGTCCTTCGATCTGCGGAAATAGCGCACGACGAAGCGGGAATCGTCGACCGCCTCGCCGCCCGGCAAAACGTTCGAATCCGCTCCCAAAGGCACGGTCGCACCGATGAAGGAACCGATCGGCATGATGTGCGCCGCACTAACCGGCTCGAGCGCGCCGCCATAGGCGTTGACCGCTATCAGGCATTTCTGCGCCGTCACCGTCCCCCTCGGTGTCGAAACCTTGACCTTGCCGCCGCTGGACATGATGTCGGTCGACGGCGTCCCCTCGAACAGCTGCGCGCCTGCAAGCGCTGCCACCCGCGCCGTGCCGATCACCAGCTTCATCGGATGGATGTGGCCGGTGCCGGTGTCGCGCGTGCCGCCGAAATAGGCGGTCGAGCCCAACCGCTCCGCCGTCTCCCTGGCATCCATGAACGAGATATGCGGGTAGGAAAAACGGCTCGCCATGATCTCGGCATGCGCCTTGTAGTCGTCGACATAGCGCGGCTTGTGCGCCACCGAGAGCTGGCCCGGCATATAGTCGATATCGATCTGGTTGGCGGCAGTGAATTCGAGGAGATGCGCCTTGGCCTCTTCGGCAAGATCAAACAGCGCCTTGGCGCGGGCCAAGCCATACTCGGCTTCCAGGTCCTCGGCCCAGGCGCGCTGGCCGGTGCCGAGCTGCCCGCCATTGCGACCGGAGGCGCCATCGCCGAAGCGGTAAGCGTCGATCAGCACGACATTGGTGCCTGCCTTGGCCAGGTGCGCCGCCGCCGACAGACCGGTAAAGCCGCCGCCGACGATGACGACATCGCATGCCCGGTCGCCATCCAGCGCCGGGTATTCAGGTCTCGGACCGGCTGTGTCCTCATACCAGGACCGGCCGGGGGAGATCGGGGATTGGTAGGGCATGAGAAGTCCTAGGGCAGTAGGGCAGTAGGGCAGTAGGGCAGTAGGGCAGTAGGTGGGGACTATTCAGGTGACAATTTACGGATCAGAAGGCGCAAGAGCGTTCCGACGCTCTCACTGCGGATCATCAACGGTTCGACGGCCGCATGCGAAGCGATTCCGACGCGTTGCGCGATCAGCAGATGGGTCTCCAGTTCCTTGAGAGATCCCTGGGCGATCCTGAGAAATTGCTGATAGGAAGCTCGGCTTTCTCGCCCGTAACCTTCGGCAATGTTGGCGGGAACGGAGGTGGCTGCACGGCGCACCTGAGTCGTCAGTCCGTAGAGCTCATCCCTTGGCCAAGCTCTGGTTGTTTCGTAGATCGATACCGCAAGATCCATAGCTTGCTGCCAGACAATTAAATCCCTGTACGATTCAATCTTGGCCGCCATCCTTGCCCTACTGCCCTACTGCCCTACTGCCCTACTGCCCTACTCCCTTATTCCCCTAGACGTTGAGCAACAGATACTCCCGCTCCCACGGGCTGATCACTTCCATGAAGGTCTCGAACTCCGCCCGTTTGATCGCCGCATAGGTGGCGGCGAAGGACTTGCCCAGATGCGCGCAGAGTTCCTCGTCGCCCTCGAACAGGTCGACGGCTTCGAGCAGGCCGCGCGGCAGGTCGATCTCGTCGGCATTGGCGGTGGTCAGCACGGGAGGCTCGGCCTTGATCTTGTTGGTGATGCCGATCAGCCCACAGGCAAGCGATGCCGCAAGCGCTAGATAGGGGTTGGCATCGGAGGACGGGATGCGGTTTTCGACGCGCCGAGCCGCCGGATCCGAACGTGGCACGCGAAATGCCGTGGTGCGGTTGTCATAGCCCCATTTGTTGTTGACCGGCGCCGACGCCGCCTGTGTCAGCCGGCGGTAGGAATTGACGTAGGGCGCGAACATCACCAGCGCGTTCGGCACATGCTTCTGCATGCCGCCGATAAAGTGGAAAAAATCGTCGGTTTCCGAGCCGTCAGCGGCCGAAAAGATGTTCTGTCCAGTCTTCTTGTCGATGATCGACTGATGGATATGCATGGCGGAGCCGGGTTGCCCCTGGATCGGCTTGGCCATGAAGGTGGCGTAGATCTCGTGCTTCAGCGCCGCCTCGCGAATGGTGCGCTTGAACATGAACACCTGGTCGGCCAGTTCGATCGGGTCGCCGTGGCGCAGATTGATCTCCAACTGGCCGGCGCCTTCCTCGTGTATCAGCGTATCGATCTCCAGGCCCTGGCTTTCGGAGAAATGGTAGATGTCGTCGATCAGTTCGTCGAATTCGTTGACGCCGGCGATCGAATAGCCGGCGCCGCCGCCGATCGCGCGTCCCGACCGGCCGACAGGCGGGGTCAGCGGATAGTCCGGATCGGGATTCTTGCGCACCAGGTAGAACTCGATCTCGGGCGCCACCACTGGCTTCAGGTCGAGCTTGTCATAGGCAGCCACCACACGCTTCAACACGTTGCGCGGCGTGAACTCGACTGAGCGTCCGTCCTGGTGGACGAGATCGCAGATGACCGCGGCCGTCGGGTCTTCTTCCCAGGGCACCACCGTCAGCGTCGACAGGTCCGGCATCAGTTTGAGGTCGCCGTCGTCTTCCGGGTAATGGAAGCCGTTACCATCCTCGGGGTAGCCGCCGGAAATCGTTGTCATGAAAACTGCCGACGGCAGCGCCAGCGAGGTGTTGGAGGTGAATTTCTTCGACGGCATCATCTTGCCACGCGCGACGCCGGCCTGATCAGGCGTGATGCACTCGATATCCTCGATGCCGCGCCACTCCAGCCAGGCGCTGACTTCCTTCCAGTTCTTGACGCCCCGTTGGTTTTTCACGAAGGCAGGCGTACGGACACGTCCTCCGCGGCTCGACGGACGGACTTCCTTTTTTGCAGGCGGCATCATTCACCAGATTGGGTTGCGGATTGTGGAGTATAGCCGTGCCCCCCTGTGGAAGGGAAGGGGAGCCGCGTCGGGCATTGGCCGGTGCGGTTGAAAATCACGCCAATCGGCCTAGTTTCGGCCGTCGCAATTCCAATCGAGGCCCAAATCTTAATCGAGAAATTGAATGCGGCCCAACGGCAAACTGACGACGATCGGATTCGATGCCGACGACACGCTGTGGCAGAACGAGCAGTTCTTCCGGCTGACGGAAAAGCGCTTTGCCGCCATGCTCGTCGACCATGGCGAAGCCGAGCATATCTCGGCACGATTGCTGGAGGCCGAAAGGCGCAACCTCGCCGTCTATGGCTTCGGCATCAAGGGATTTACCCTGTCGATGATCGAGACGGCGATCGAGGTCACGCAAGGCCGCGTACCGGCCTCGGTCATAGCAGAGATTCTCGATGCCGGCCGCGAAATGCTGAGTCATCCGATCGAGGCCTTGCCGCACGCCCGCGAGACGGTCGAAAAGCTTGCCGGCGCATTCCGGCTTGTGCTGATCACCAAGGGCGACCTCTTCGATCAGGAGCGCAAGCTGGCTGGCTCTGGCCTTGGCGATCTGTTCGACGCGGTCGAGATCGTCAGCGACAAGAATGCCGCCACCTATAGGAGGATCTTCAGCCGCCACGGCGATGGTGCCGCGAAAAGCATGATGGTCGGCAACTCGCTGAAGTCGGATGTGGTGCCGGCCATCGAGGCCGGCGGCTGGGGTGTCCATGTGCCGCACGAACTGACCTGGGTGCTGGAGCATGTCGAAGCGCCGGTAACCGAATCGAGGTTCCGCCAGATATCCGATCTCGGACAACTGCCCGGATTGATCGAAAGCATGATTGCCGGGCCTTACCTAATTTGCTCAATTCCGGACGGAAAACCGTTACACACTTTCCCGCAATTAGCTTAGCGGCCGATGAGGCGATCGATCACCGGTTGCAACCGTTCGGGCGTGATCGGCTTGGCGACCACCACGTCGATGATACCAGACAGGCCCAGACTTTCCGTCGCGCCATTCTTGGTTGACAGCAGGATTACCGGTGGCAGCGATTTGCCCGAGGCGCGGCGCAACGCGGCGATGCTGGACATCAGGTTCTCGCAGTCCTTGTTGTCGGCGCCGCCGTCAAGGACAACCACACCGGGAATGAGGGACCGCAAGATCCTTGCCGCCGTGTCGGGAGATTCCGAAATCGGCTTGAGCCCGGATCGCTCGACGATCTTTGAAATCACCACGCGATTGATTGGCGATTTCCCGACGACAAGCACCTGCGACGGATCACGGATCGCCTCGGCGCTCGAGTCACGGGTCGCCAGATTCGGATGTCTTGGAGTCTCGCCTTCGCGGTTCACCGGGCACACAAGTCGGCCAAGAAGCTCGCCCCTATTTCAATGCAGAGTTGAATCCGGAGCGCAATTGGCGTGAGATCGGAGCCTATGTCAAGTTGAAATAAAAGTACCCTAAATCATCGCCGGGAGCAGTGAATTTCAAGCAACGCTACTGTACTCAACTGTCCACACGTGAGCTTGATGAAAAGAAAATTCACCTGCGCAGAGGCTGCGCAGGTGAAGGGTCGGTTGCATGGATTCGGTCAGCCGTGGCTCTGCTGCGTGACGATGACCGGGATCAGCAGATCGCCCCAGTTGCCGTCGCCGCCGTGATGTCGTGCCGAGCGCACGAGCTCGACCGAGACGCCCGCCTCGACCGCCTTCATCACCGACTGGTTGAGGCGGTGCAGGTCGTTGGCCAGCATGCGGATCGTCGCCTGCTGGTCGACGCTCATCGTCGTCGACTGTTCCTCGGCGCGTTCCTTGACGCGGCTTATCGATGCCATTGGTCTTCTCCTTGTGTTCCAAGCCCTGTTGGGCGTTCCCTCTGTATTTCTGCGGTCCGCTATTCCGCGGCTGGTTTGAACTGCGCGTGCTCGGTCGATTCATGCATGGCGGTGGTCGACGACTTGCCGCCGGTGATCGCCATAGACACGGCGTCGAAATAGCCGGTGCCGACCTCGCGCTGGTGCTTGGTCGCGGTGTAGCCATTGGCCTCGGCCGCGAACTCCGCTTCCTGCAACTCGGAATAGGCCGCCATCTGCCGTGCCTTGTAGCCGCGCGCCAGCTCGAACATGCCATAGTTGAGCTGGTGGAAGCCGGCGAGCGTGATGAACTGGAACTTGTAGCCCATGGCGCCGAGCTCCTTCTGGAATCTGGCGATCGTCGCGTCGTCGAGGTTCTTCTTCCAGTTGAACGAGGGCGAGCAATTGTAGGCGAGCAGCTTGTCGGGATGATGCTTGCGCACGCCCTCAGCGAATCTCCTGGCCTGTGCCAGGTCGGGTTTCGAGGTCTCGCACCAGATCAGATCCGCGTAAGGCGCATAGGCGATGGCGCGGGCGATGCAGGGCTCGATGCCGTTCCTGACATGGTAGAAACCTTCCACCGTGCGCCCGGCGTCGTAGTCGACGAAAGGCTGGTCGCGTTCGTCGATGTCGGAGGTGAGCAGCTTGGCGGCTTCCGCATCGGTGCGCGCGACGACCAGGGTCGGCGTGCCCATCACGTCCGCCGCCAGGCGCGCGGCATTGAGGTTGCGGATGTGCGCCGCGGTCGGGATCAGCACCTTGCCGCCGAGATGGCCGCATTTCTTTTCCGACGCAAGCTGATCCTCATAGTGGACGCCGGCGGCGCCCGCCTCGATGAAGGCCTTCATGATTTCGAAGGCGTTGAGCGGTCCGCCGAAGCCGGCTTCCGCGTCGGCAACGATCGGCGCGAACCAGGTCTCGACCGAAAGCCCGTTGCCTTCGGAGGTCTCGATCTGGTCGGCGCGCTGCAGCGTGCGGTTTATGCGCTTGACCAGTTCGGGCGCCGCATTGGCCGGGTAGAGCGATTGGTCCGGATACATCGCACCAGCCGTGTTGGCGTCGGCGGCAACCTGCCAGCCCGACAGGTAGATCGCCTTCAGCCCGGCGCGCACCTGCTGCATCGCCTGATTGCCGGACATGGCGCCGAGCGCGTTGACGAAGTCCTCCTCGTGGATCAGCTTCCACAGCCGGTTGGCGCCCATTTCGGCGAGGCTCTGGCGGATCTGCACCGAACCGCGCAGGCGCTTCACATCCGCCGCGGAGTAGGGCCGTTCGATACCGTCGAAGCGACCTTCCGGGGCCGATGGGACGAGGTTGTAAAAATCAGTCATTGGTCACTCCGAGGGATTGCTGATCTGTGTCAAGGCGTCAAGAATTTGGGGTCGTTGGGTATGACTGGATTTACATTTCTGCGCGAAATCAGCCACATAAATCCACAAAGCCGGCAGAATATAAGAGAAAACCTGTGTTGTGTTTGACAGAGGTGCATTGTAAATTTGTCATTGTTGTAAAAGGCCAAAGCCCAGAAAATTCGTGTAAATGCTGTAAAGGACAGTCCGTGGCTGACCAGAAGATCTTCGCCGGGCCGCGCATCCGCCGCATCCGCAACGCCAAGGGCCTGACCCAGACGGCGATGGCCGAGGGTCTTGGCATTTCGCCATCCTATCTCAATCTGATCGAGCGCAACCAGCGGCCGCTGACGGTGCAGCTGATCCTCAGGCTGGCCTCCGTCTACAAGGTCGATCCACACGAGCTGCAGGGCGAGGCGAGGGGATCTGTCGCTGCCTTGAAGGAAGTGTTCACCGACCCTCTGCTGGTCGGCGAGTTGCCGGGTGATCAGGAACTGATCGAGCTTGCCGAGGCGGCGCCCAATGCGTCCGCGGCGGTGATAAAACTGTTCCGCGCCTATCGCGAGCAGGCCGAGCGCCTGTCCGATCTCAACGAGCTTTTGGCGCGCGAAGGTCGGGCGACGGCGCTTTCCGGCGCCCGCCTGCCGATCGACGAGGTGCACGAGATTTTCGAGCGCCGGCCGAACCATTTTGCTGCCCTCGAGGAGGAGGCCGCGGCGTTCACCTCGGTGCTCGATCCCGGCGACGATCTGTTCGGCGCGCTGAAGGCCTGGCTGAAGCGCGAATATGGCATCGTCGTCAAGGTGCTGCCGGTCGCCACCATGCCGAACTGGCGCCGCCGTTATGATCGTCATTCGCAGCGCCTGTTCCTGTCCGAACGCCTGTCGCCGTTCGACCAGTTGCGCGAAGTCGCGATGGAGGCCTGCCTGATCCGCATGACGGTCGCGGTCGCCGGCGAGATCCAGGCGCTCAAGCTCAGCACCGACGAGGCGCGCCGCCTGGCCCGCTTCGAACTTGGCCGTTATGCGGCGCATG
>NZ_RZRT01000047.1:0-21549 GCF_003998295.1 Mesorhizobium sp. M7A.F.Ca.US.011.01.1.1 | reverse complement strand
CTATCAGGCCTTTCATGCGGCTGCCGTGCGCGCCCGCTACGACATCGATGTCCTGCGTTCGCGCTTCGGGGTCTCCTTCGAACAGGCAGCCAACCGGCTGACCATGCTGCAACGGCAGGGTGCCTCGGGCGTGCCGTTCTTCATGCTGGAGGTCGACAATGCCGGCAACCGCTTCCGCAAGGCCGGCAGCCAGGGGTTTCCGCAAAGCCGCTTTGGCGGCGGCTGTCCCAAGCTGCCCGTGCATGTTGCCTTCACCCAACCCGGCCAGGTCTTCGTCGAGGCCGTGGAAATGCCCGACGGCGCCGAGTTCCTGTGCATCGCCCGCACGCTGGAAGGGCCGCAAGGCGCATTCTCGGAACGCCCGCGCCGCACCGCGCTGCTGCTCGGTTGCGACATCGGCTTTCGTGACGAAATCGTCTATGGAGCGGCATTGCCCGGTGCGGCAATCACCGCAAAGGCCGGCACCGTCGCGGCGACGCCGGTCGGGCCTGCCTGCCGGCTTTGCGAGCGCGTCGGCTGCCTCGCGCGCGCCGAGCCGCCGGTGACGCGCCCGCTCGGCCTTGACGAGATGGTGACGGGCCTGAGTGCTTTCGATTTCCAGTAACGCCGTGTTCCTCTGAAATGGGCAAGGTGCCACAATTGTCGCCGGCCGCTGGCTCAGTTCCGGCCTGCGCCTTTGCGTTACGCGAACAGAGCATCTTTTTGTCGTCCCTTGCGCATCGTCCCGTCCACAAAAGCCCGACAGTCGCGCTCATGATCGATTCCGCATCGCCGATCGTCGCATCGCCAGCCGTCTCGCCGCGCGAGGAACGCGTCGGCATGCTTTTGGTCTTCCTGTCGGCGCTGATGTGGAGTTTCGGCGGCACCATCGCCCGCTTCATCACTGTCGGTGACAGCTGGACGGTCATTTTCTGGCGCTCCGTCTGGGCAGCGGCCTTCCTGGTCGGCTTCATGGTCTGGCGCGACGGCTGGCGTGGCACGCTGAAGCTGTTCCGCGACATGGGTCTGCCCGGCCTTGCCGTCGGGATCTGCTTTGCCACCGCATCGACCGCCTTCGTCGTGGCGCTGGCCTACACCACCGTCGCCAACATCCTGTTGATGCAGGCCGGCGTGCCGTTGCTGGCGGCGCTGTTTGCCTGGGCGTTGTTTCGCGAAAGGGTTGGTGTCGCGACCTGGGTGGCAATCGCCGCCGTCATCACCGGCGTCGCCATCATGGTGTCGGAATCGCTGGATGGCGCCGTCTCGCCCATAGGCGATGGGCTGGCGCTGTTGATCGCGGTCATGTTCTCGGTCGCCACCGTCATCACCCGGCGGTTTTCCGGCGTGCGCATGACGCCGGCGACGTGCCTCGGCACCATGCTCGCGGCCGGCTTTGCCGTCTCGCAGGCATCGACCTTCGCCGTGTCGGTCAGCGACATGGGCTTTCTGTTTGCCTTCGGCGTGGTCAATCTCGGCGTTGGCCTCGCCTTCTTCGCCACCGGAGCGCGGCTGATCCCGGCGGCCATCGCGGCGCTGCTCGGCACGTTCGAACCGATCCTCGGTCCGATATGGGTCTGGCTCATCCATTCCGAGGTGCCGTCGGGGCGCACCATCATTGGCGGTGCGGTGGTTGTCACGGCGCTGCTCGTCCATATCGGGCTCGAATTCAAGCGCCAGGCACGGCCCGAACGCGCAGGGGTCACCGGGGTGCCGTCGCCTAATTGAGGCGGCCTGCAGCTTTGCCATTGACAACGTCGCTGCAGCACGGGCAGGCTGGGAATACGGCAACAACAAGACAGGCGTATCTTGCCAAGTCTCCCAGCCGGTCCGATCGAGACCGGACCATATCGTCGTATCTCTGCCCGCGCCACGGCGAAAGCCTATGACGGTATGCCTCCCAGGCCGCCTCAGGGGCATCGAGCCATCTCATCGAACCGCCTGCATGGTCTCGGCAGTTCGCGCTTGTCGCCCCTTGGAAAGCTCAATAGTCTGAAGAAAATGCCGGTCGCGCTGATATCGCGACGAGCCGGTGAAGGAACACTCATCAAAGGAGAATAGCATGATCCGCAAAGCGCTCTGGCTTTCGGCGACTTCGGTATTTCTGACGCTTTTCACCGTCGGCGGTCATGCCGAGGATCGCGTCGTCAATGTCTTCAACTGGTCGGACTACATCGACAGTTCGATCATCGACGATTTCACCAAGCAAACCGGCATCAAGGTCGTCTATGACACCTTCGATTCCAACGAAATCCTGGAAACCAAGCTGCTTGCCGGCGGCAGCGGCTATGACGTCGTCGTGCCCAGCGGCAATTTCCTTGCACGCCAGATCCAGGCCGGGGTGTTCCAGAAGCTCGACAAGTCGAAACTGCCGAACATTTCCAACATGTGGGACACGGTTACCGAGCGAACCGCCAAATACGACCCCGGCAACGAATACTCGGTCAACTACATGTGGGGCACGGTTGGCATCGGCTACAACATCAAGAAGGTGCAGGCGGCACTCGGCACCGACAAGATCGACAGCTGGGATGTCTTCTTCAATCCCGATAGCCTGGCCAAATTGAAGGACTGCGGCGTCTACGTGCTGGACTCGCCGGCAGACATCATCCCGGCGGCGTTGAAATATCTCAACCTCGACCCGAACAGCACGTCGCCAGACGATATCGCCAAGGCCGAGGAGGCATTGCTCAAGGTCCGACCTTATATCAGGAAGTTCCACTCCTCCGAATACATCAACGCGCTCGCCAACGGTGATATCTGCCTGGCGGTCGGCTGGTCGGGTGACGTGTTCCAGGCTCGCAACCGCGCAGTCGAGGCCAAGCAGGGCGTCGAGATCGGCTATTCCGTGCCGAAGGAAGGCGCTCAGATGTGGTTCGACCAGATGGCGATCCCCGCCGATGCGCCGCATGTCGCCGAGGCGCTCGAGTTCATTAACTACATGATGACGCCCGAGGTGATCGCCAAGTCGTCGAACTACGTGCTCTATGCAAACGGCAACAAGGCTTCGCAGCAGTTCGTCGACAAGGCACTGTTGGATGACCCGTCGGTTTACCCCGACGCCGAGACGATAAAGAATCTCTACACCGTCTCGCCATACGATCCCAAGACCCAGCGCGTCATCACGCGCACCTGGACCAAGATCGTCACTGGCCAGTAGTCAATCTGACATGGTCCCGGCAGTCACCTGCCGGGACCATTTTTTTCTGGGGCAAGAAGCAAGAATCAGGACGGAGTGGGACATGAAATCGCTTGGCAGCATCCGCAGGGATTTTGCGCCGTGGAACGACCCGAACGCCAAGCCATACATCCAGTTCGACAACGTCACCAAGAAGTTCGGTGACTTCACCGCCGTCAACAATCTGTCGCTGACCATCTTCGAGCGCGAGTTCTTTGCTCTGCTCGGCGCCTCGGGCTGCGGAAAGTCGACGCTGCTCAGGATGCTCGCCGGCTTCGAGGAGCCGACAGCCGGCCGCATCCTGCTCGATGGCCAGGATCTGCGCGGCATCCCGCCCTATCGCCGGCCGGTCAACATGATGTTCCAGTCATATGCGCTGTTCCCGCATATGACGGTCGAGAACAACATCGCCTTCGGCCTCAAGCAGGACGGCATGCCGAAGCCCGAGATCGCGTCGCGCGTTGCCGAGATGCTGAAGCTGGTCAAGCTCGAGCAGTTCGCCAAGCGCAAGCCGCACCAACTGTCAGGCGGCCAGCGCCAGCGTGTCGCGCTCGCCCGCTCGGTCGCCAAGCGACCGAAGGTTTTGCTTCTGGACGAGCCGCTCGGCGCATTGGACAAAAAACTGCGCGAGGAGACGCAGTTCGAACTGATGGACCTGCAGCAGAACCTCGGCCTGACCTTCGTCGTCGTCACTCATGACCAGGAGGAGGCGATGACCATGGCCGATCGCATCGCCATCATCGACAAGGGCGAGGTGATGCAGGTGGCAACGCCGGCCGAAGTCTACGAGGCGCCGGGGTCGCGCTTTGTCGCCGGTTTCGTCGGCAATGTGAACATGTTCGAGGGCAAGATCGCGCGTGGCGAGGCTGGCGCTGCCAGCATCGATGCCGGCAATGGCATCACCATCCGCACCGACAATGCCGGTGCTGCAGGTGCCGGGACGGCTGTCACCTTCGCCATCAGGCCGGAAAAGATCAAGGTGTCGTCGAAGAAGCCGGCCGAGGCCGTCAACGCCATCGAGGGCGAGGTCTACGACATCGCCTATCTCGGCGACATGACCGTCTATCATGTCAGGCTGGACGACGGCCAGGTGGTGCGCGCGAGCACCATGAACGCAGCCCGCATCACCGAGGATCCGTTGAGCTGGAACGACCGCGCCTGGGTTTCCTTCCGGCCCGACGCCGGCGTCGTGCTGACGCGGTAGGGGACGGTCATGTCGAATGCCGCTGTCACCGTCGCAACATCCTCTTCAGAGACCACGGACAAATCGTTCCTGGCCCGGCTGGGCGCCGCCTTCTTTGGCCGCCTGGTCATCATCATCCCCTATGTCTGGCTGCTGTTTTTCTTCCTCATTCCATTCGTTATCGTATTCAAAATTTCACTGTCGCAGACGGCGATCGCCATTCCGCCCTATACGCCGGCACTCGATTTCAGCGGCGGTATTTCCGGATTTCTGGATCAGCTGAAACAACTCAGCATCGACAATTACACCTGGTTGACGCAGGACGCGCTCTACTTCAATGCCTATGTGACCAGCGTCATCATCGCCGCGGTCTCGACGGTCCTGACATTGCTCGTCGGCTACCCCATCGCCTACGGCATGGCCCGCGCGCCGGCGACAATCCGTCCAACCTTGCTGATGCTGGTGATCCTGCCGTTCTGGACCTCGTTCCTGATCCGCGTCTACGCCTGGATCGGCATTCTCAAGCCCGAGGGACTGCTCAATCAACTGCTGCTCGCTACCGGCGTCATCCACCAGCCGCTGATCATCCTCAACACTTATACGGCGATCTTCATCGGCATCGTCTATTCCTACCTGCCGTTCATGGTGCTGCCGCTCTATTCCGCGCTTGAGAAGATGGATTATTCGCTGATCGAGGCGGCAAAGGATCTCGGCTGCCCGCCAACCAGCGCTTTCTGGAAGATCACCTTCCCGCTGTCGCTGCCCGGCGTCATCGCCGGCTGTTTGCTGGTGTTCATTCCGGCAGTCGGCGAATTCGTCATTCCCGATCTGCTCGGCGGATCGCAGACGCTAATGATCGGCAAGACGCTCTGGAACGAGTTCTTCGCCAATCGCGACTGGCCGGTATCGTCGGCCGTCGCCGTCATTCTGCTGTTGCTGCTGATCGTGCCGATCATGCTCTTCCAGCGGGCTCAGGCGCGCGCTCAGGAAATGGACAGGTGACCTCATGAATACCACCTGGAGCCGCTTCAACATCACCTCGATCGTGCTTGGCTTTGCCTTTCTCTATCTGCCGATCGTGCTGCTCATCGTCTTCTCTTTCAACGAGTCGAAACTGGTCACCGTCTGGGGCGGATTCTCGACCAAATGGTACGTCTCGCTGTTCCACAACCAGGGCCTCATGGACGCGACCTGGGTGACGGCGCGTGTCGGCCTGATCTCGGCCACCGTGGCAACGGTGCTCGGCACGCTAGCGGCACTCGCCTTGACCCGCTACACCCGCTTCAAGGGCAGGGTGTTGTTCTCCGGCATGGTCTTTGCGCCGTTGGTCATGCCGGAAGTCATCACCGGCCTGTCGCTGCTGCTGCTCTTCGTCGCCGTCGGTCTCAACCGCGGCATCCTGACCGTCACGCTTGCCCACATCACGTTGACCATGTGCTTCGTCGCCGTTGTCGTGCAATCGCGCCTGATTACGTTCGACCGCTCACTGGAAGAAGCAGCGATGGATCTTGGCGCGACGCCGGTGAAGACCTTCTTCCAGATCACGCTGCCGGTGATCATGCCGGCGATTGTCTCCGGCTGGATGCTGGCCTTCACCTTGTCGCTCGACGATCTGGTCATCGCCAGCTTCACCTCCGGGCCGGGCGCCACGACCCTGCCGATGAAGATCTACAGCCAGGTTCGCCTCGGCGTGACGCCGGAGATCAACGCCGCCTGCACCATCCTGATCGCCGTTGTGGCGATTGGCGTCATCATCGCCTCGCTCGCCAACAAACGGCGTGAAGTGCAGCGCCAGCTCGACGAGCAGGCCGCACAGCGCGGTTGAAGACGGAAAGCGCGGCTGGCTATTCCCCCGAAACGCCGCGGCTGATCGGGGAAATGAACGGCGTGCTCCAGGTTCCGCCGACGAAGAACGATGCCTGGTTGGGGCCTTGCTGGCCATTGGTCTGCGTTGCTGCCTGGTCTGGCTGAATGACACCACCGGACAATGCCAGTCCTCGTCCGGCGTAGGACGCGATGCCTGACAGCCAGATCTTGTACCTCGCCGAATTGGCCTCGGCCTTGTCGATCCGCGCCACGCCCTTCGAAATCGTGGCCTTGATCTCTGCGCCGTCGATCGGCAACGTTCCGTCGGAGACGTCGTCAAGCGCGAAGAAGCCGCCTTGCTCGGTATGTTTGAGGAAGGCCGGCAGGTTGAGCTTGCTCAACGCACCCGGTCCGAAGGTCGCCGAAACCGAGCCATCGGCGTTGTCGAAGATGGAGTCCCAGGCTCTGCCCGGCCCCTTGAGGATCACCGAGACGGTCCCCGTGCCGACCGGCACCAGCCGGGTCATCCCCGCCGCCGTGGCGAAAGCACCGCCATCGATGTCGGACGCCAGCAGCCGTATTTCGACCTGCGAGCCTTCCGGCTTGCGGTCGAAGCGAAGGCTGGTCTGGATGTTGCCGCCGAAGGCCGAGGCATCGGAGATATCGAAGACGGACAGACCATCCTTGACCTGGGCGGTGGCGGCGACATCGGCGAGCTGGATAGGTCCCGCCGTGGCGTGTGCCGCGGACAGCCTGAGATCGAGGTTGATCTTGTCGGCGAAACTTGTGTCGATTTCGCTGGGCCCTGCCCCTCCGGTCGGCGCCAGCGGCGTGAAGGCCGACAGGAACGATCTGAGGTCGAGCGTGTCGAAGGCGAGCGTGCCGGAGATCACGGGCTGAGCTTCGCCAAGCGACAGGTCCAGCGCTCCCATTCCCGGATTGTTGTCCAGCGCAATGGCTGTGTTGTCGAATTTGACGCGCCCGGCCGTCGCCGTGACCTTGCTCGAAATGCTGACCGAGCCGATCGCAGCTCCCGGCGCGATGCCGGCCTGCGACCATTCCAGCACGCGGCGCAGCGAGGGCGCCGAAAACTTCGCCTGACCGTCGAAATAGCTGTTTTCGGACATGCTGGCCGTGCCGTCGAAAGAGAAGGTGGCGGGCGCGGCCTTGAAAGACAGAGTAAGCGGCGCCATGCCGCCGGCAAACAGCACCAGCGGCTTCTCCGAGGCGGCGTCCACGGCCACACTTTCGCCGCGCCATATCCCGGTCGCCGACAGCGTTGCATTGCTGTTCATTGCCGCCCAGGTCGCCTGGCCGCTCAAGCTGCTCAGAATCTCGACGTCCTTACCATTGACCGAAGCCACCATGCGGCCGTCGCGAAACTCCACCGTGCCGAAAGTGTCGGTCGGCAGCTTGTCGAGGTCCGGCTTGGCGGGATCGGCATTGACGACGCCGCGAGCCGTGTCGATGGAACGCGTGATGCGCCCGCCGGTCGGGACGGCGGGCAGGAAAAGACCGGTTGGCGTGCGCTGGACCCGGATCGTCGGCCGCACCAGCCGCGCCGTCGAAAACACCACGTCGCCGCGCAAGGCCGCCATGGCGGAAAGATCGACCTCGACCCGCTCGGCCTCGACAACCGGCGGCGCCTCGGTGTCGGTCCATTGTGAAAGCGTCACATCGGTCAGGATGGCCCGGAATGTCGGCCAGACCTCGATGCGCGGCGAACCGTCGATGGCGACACGAAAGCCGCTCCACGCACTCATTTCCCAGGCGATGCGGTCGCGCACGATACGGGTGGAGGCGATCAGCGGCAGGGCGGCAACGACCAGCGCGACGACGATCACGGCAGCGCCGATCGCCCATATTCCGCGCCGGATCATAGATGATGGCATATGGCCCCGTATGCTTCCATTCCGACAAATCGCCCGACGGGTGTAACCCCAGTCGTCACCACGACCCCCCAGTCGTCACTACGACTGCAGTCGTGACCGCGACTTCCGGCCGTCACTACGACTTCAAGTTGTCACTACGACTTAGGGCTGAGGCATTTCAAGTCTTTATGGCCCGGCGATGGCATTTGCGCACATCTGGTCGCATCAGCCGAACAAAATCTTGCTCTGCTGCGCTGCGATATGCATAAGCGATGGCGACCGTGGAGGAACGATCATGGCTGCCGGACAACCGCTCTGGACCCCGACGCAAGACCAGATTGACGCAGCACCCTTGACCGCCTTCACCAAGGCCGCCGGAGTGAAAGCCGGCGTAGCTTTTTCCTCGTATTCGCAGCTTCACGCCTGGTCGGTCGATGACCGTGAAGGGTTCTGGAGCCTGGTCTGGGATTTCTGCGGCATCGTCGGCGACAAGGGCGATAACCTGCTCGTCGACGGCGACAAGATGCCCGGCGCTTCTTTCTTTCCCGACGCCACGCTGAACTTCGCCGAGAATCTGCTGAAGAAGACCGGCGCGGCCGAGGCAATCGTGTTTCGCGGCGAAGACAAGGTCGAGCGCCGGCTGTCCTGGAACGAGTTGCACGCGCTGACCTCGCGGCTGCAGCAGCTTTTCCTGTCGCTCAAGGTGAAGAAGGGCGACCGCATCGCCGCCATGATGCCCAACATGCCGGAGACCGTCGCCGCCATGCTGGCCGCCGCCTCGATCGGTGCCGTCTGGTCGTCCTGTTCTCCCGATTTCGGCGAGCAGGGCGTACTCGACAGGTTCGGTCAGATCGAGCCCGTCGTCTTCATCGCGCCGGATGGTTATTGGTACAATGGCAAGGCGATCGAAGTCGCCGACAAGATCGCCGCGGTCGCGGCCAAGCTCGGCACTGTCCGCAAGATCCTGGTCGTCGACTATCTCGGCACATCGAGCGATGTCGCCGGGACCATCGACAAGGCGGTAGCGCTGGAAGAGGCGCTGTCGCCCTTCGCCGGCAAGTCCGTCACTTTCGAGCCGCTGCCGTTTTCGCATCCGCTCTACATCCTGTTTTCGTCGGGAACGACCGGCATTCCCAAATGCATCGTCCATTCGGCCGGCGGCACGCTGATCCAGCATGTCAAGGAACACCAGCTGCATGCCGGTCTCACCGATGGCGACCGCTTCTTCTACTTCACCACCTGCGGCTGGATGATGTGGAACTGGCTGGTGTCGGGGCTCGCTTCGGGTGCCACGCTGCTGCTCTATGACGGTTCGCCCTTCTATCCCGACGGCAATGTGCTGTTCGATTTCGCCGATGCCGAGAAGATGACCTTTTTCGGCACCTCGGCCAAGTTCATCGATTCCGTGCGCAAGGCTGGTCTCAAGCCGATCCGCACGCATGATCTGGCCACTGTGCGGGCAATCTCCTCCACCGGCTCGCCGCTGTCGCCGGAAGATTTCCGCTTCGTCTATGACGGCATCAAGAAGGACGTGCATCTGGCCTCGGTCTCCGGCGGCACCGACATCGTCTCCTGCTTCGTGCTCGGCGTGCCGACGCAGCCGGTCTGGACCGGCGAGATCCAGGGACCCGGCCTCGGCCTGGCAGTCGATGTCTGGGACGACGACGGCAGGCCGGTCCGGCAGGAAAAGGGTGAGCTGGTCTGCGCAAAAGCCTTTCCGGCGATGCCGATCGGCTTCTGGAACGACCCCGATGGCAAGAAGTACCGGGCGGCCTATTTTGAACGCTTCGACAATGTCTGGTGTCATGGCGATTTCGCCGAATGGACCGAGCATGGCGGCCTCATCATCCATGGCCGCTCCGACGCCACGCTCAACCCGGGCGGGGTGAGGATCGGCACGGCGGAGATCTACAACCAGGTCGAGCAGATGCCTGAGATCCTAGAAGCACTGTGCATCGGACAGGACTTCGACAACGACGTGCGCGTCGTCCTGTTCGTGCGGCTAGCTGCCGGCGTGCAGTTCGACGAGGACTTGGAAAAACGCATACGGGCAAAAATCCGTAGCGGCGCGAGCCCGCGGCACGTGCCGGCAAGGATCGTCGCCGTCACCGACATCCCGCGCACCAAGTCGGGCAAGATCACCGAGCTTGCGGTGCGCGACATCGTGCATGGCCGCGCCATCAAGAACAAGGAAGCGCTCGCCAATCCAGAGGCGCTTGAGCTGTTCAAGAACCTGCCGCAACTGGCCGAGTAATTGGGCGGCCGGCATGGTTAACGAAATATCTCGCTAGAATTTACCTAGATTTCATGAGTGGTACACATTCGTAAATTTTCCGGCGCCCCGGTAAGGAGTTGTTAAGGTCCGGCGTCGATAGTCGCACGTAACTTGAGGGAGAAATCCCGTTCCTCAGCCCCGAGGATCCGAATTCGCTCAAGCCCCCGTTGTGACAGCAATCCCATCTCTTAAGGCGTCCTTTGGGCGCCTTTTCTTTTTATCGGGACCGTACTGCGGAGAGGGCTGATCTATTCCGCGAGCACACGGGTCGACGGAAAAGCGACCTCGACCAAGGTGCCTTCGCCAGGGGTCGAATTGATGGTGAACCGGGCACGGTTGGCTTCCACCATCGCTTTGGTCAACGGCAGTCCAAGCCCGGTCCCGTCGCCGCGTCCGCGCTTCAGCGCGTTGATCTGCTTGAACGGCTTCAGCGCCTGCTCGATCTCGGCATGGCTCATGCCGATGCCGGTGTCGCGCACCCGCATGACGACGTCCCCCGACGTCTCATAGGCGGTCGAGACGATCACCTGGCCGCCTGCCTGGGTGTAGCGGATGGCATTCGACAGGATGTTGAGCGCGATCTGGCGTACGCTGCGCAGGTCGGCCACCACTTCCGGCAGCCGCGAAGCGAAGCTGGAGCGGATGATGACCCGTTCGCGGTTGGCCTGCGGCTGCATCATCGCCACCGTTTCGGCCAGCGTGTCGTTGAGCGACACCGCCTCATAGGCCATCTCCTGCTGGCCAGCCTCGATCTTGGAGATGTCGAGCAGGTCGTTGACCAGGTCGAGCACATGATTGCCCGAGCGGTTGATATCGCGCAGATAGTCGCGGTAGCGGTCGTTGGCGACAGGTCCGAATTTCTCGTCGACCATCAATTCCGAAAAACCGATGATGGCATTGAGCGGGGTGCGGATCTCGTGGCTGATGCGGGCGAGGAAATCGGTCTTCTGCGAGGACGCGCGCTCGGCCACCGCACGTGCCTGCGTCAAGTCCTCTTCGGCCCGCTTCCACTGCGTGATGTCGCGAACGACGGCGCAGAAGCCGCTGTCGTTGGGCAGCCGGCCGATGGTCATGAACAGCGGAATGAAGCGTCCTTGCGATTCGCGCCCGATCACCTCGCGGCCGTCGTTCATGACACTCGCCACGCCGGGCTCGGACAGCCCATTGAGATAGTCGCGTGCCGCGCGCTGGCTTTCGATCGCAAACAGCGAGGCGAACGGCTTGCCGGTCACATCGTCGCTGTCGAAGCCGAACAGTGCTTCGGCCGGCCGGCTGATCGATCGGATGGTGCCGTCACGGCCGATCAGCACGACTCCGTCGGTGGCGGTGTCGATAATGGTGCGCATCTCGGCGATGCGCGCCTTGAGCTCGGAAATATCCGGCTGCGTCTGCTCGTCGCCAACCACATGCAGGCTCGCCGGCGCATCATCCTCGCCGGAGCGTCGCACGACCAGCATCAGCGCCTTGCCGTCGCGCCAGGGAACCGAGCGCAAGATGGCCTCGATCGGGAATTCTTGTCCGTCACGTGTTTTCAACCGCAGCGCGCGATCGGTGCCGTCGGAAACGCCGTCATCGGCATAGGGGTCGGCAAACAACGCGCCGAGGCCGCCGGCATCCGCCAGATCGTCAAGCGCCTCGTAACCCGTCAGGCTGAGGAATTCCTCATTCGCATAGTGCAACTGGTCCCCGGAATGGATGAGCAGCGGCACGGGCAGCTTGCCGAGCAGCGCCGTGTCCGGAGCCTTGTGTTCATCTCCGGCGGAAAACGCCGACGGCACGAACCCTTCGGCCTTGAGCGGCGGAACCTGCAGGCGAGGGCGCTCGACGCGTATTTCCGCAGCGTCGTCTGCATTGACGGTTTCCTTGGCAACCGCCTGCTCGTCGGGCGACGCGGCTTCCTCGTCGGGCTGCGCCCAGTCCTCACTGTCTTCGGCATCGCGAAAATCTGCTGACGTCATGCTGTCGTCATGTGTCGCGTCAGTGGCTTCAGGCTCTTCGCCGGGCGAAACGGCAGCGGTGTTCTCTGGTTCCGCCGCCACGGGGCCACGTTCGTCATCTTGGCCGGCATAGTCGAGCAACGAGCCCGTCACATTCATCCCAGGGGGGGCTTCACGAGCCGCTTCGTCCGCGTGACCGTCAAGCCGTACCAGATCCTGCTCGTCTTCGGCATCGACATCGGATGGCTCGACCGGCTCGTTCTCTGGCCCTGACGCAGGGATGACGCCGCTGTGCATCGGGTCGTCGGACGCCTTGACCGGAGCCTCGGCCTCCGCTGTCGACGCCTCCGCAGTCTCAGCCTCAGGCGGCTCGACCGGAGCACTATCCTTCTTCAGCCGCTCGCCGATTTCGCGGAACGCGCTGCGTTCCAGGGTCGACAGACCCTTGTCATTGGCTGGCTGGCGGTGTTCGGCGAGCCGGATCACCTTGTCGGCAAAGCGCCGCTCCTGTTTCGGCACGATAGTCAACGCCGGCACCTCGCCCTTGAACGGATCCGATGCCTGCGTGTCCTCGGCCTTGGGCTCCTCAGCGTTCGGCTGTTCGGGTGCGGATTGGATGGCTTGTGGTTCCGGCGTTGCCGGCGCCTGGCCATTGGGCACCAGCGCCATGCCGATGGCCTCCGGATCGACGACCGCGTCGCTGGCGCGGGCGACGCCGAAGCCGCGGAAACCCTCGAAGGCGCGGCTGCGGCCATAGACAGGCAGCGCCGCCAGGTCGACCGGTATCTTCAGATCGGTGCCGACGACCGGCCACAGCACGGAGCGCCCGGACCAGGTATCGCGCCGTTCGAGGAGCCCCGATATCTCGCCGGAGGGGTCGAGGCCGAATGTGGCGGCGACATCCCTGAAGCGGCGGCCGATCACGTCGGCCGCCGGCTTGCCGACGATGTCGGCGAATTCCGGCGACAGCGCGCTGAACTTGCCTTCGGCATCGGTGCGCCAGACGAAGCGCACCGGCGCCGCTGCGCGGTCCATCGCCGAGACGGTCGTCGGCGTGGCCGCGGAAGTGGACTGGATTTCAAGGGCCGCCGGTTCGGCCGGAGCTTCAGGTTCGGACGCGGCGGGTCGCGGCGCCTGTTGCCCTCCGTCCTCGCCGGCGTTGAAGTACCAATGGTCGTGCTGCGCCGGCGTGCGCTCCAATGCCGGCTGATCGCTGTTGGCCGCTGTCGGCGTCTGTACGGTCGCGTCGGCGATCGCATGCGGCCGCGATCCGGCGACGTCCTCGGTCGGCAACGCGGCGCCTGGTTCGTCGGTCGGGGTCTGGCGACCCTGTTCCGGCCGGGAGGCCGCGTCGCCAGCCGGTGCTGCCTCGGCAATGGTTTGCGTAGGATGTTCGCCCGCAGGGGCGGTGTCGTCGAGCTGGTCCTCGTCGATCACCACCAGCAGATGCCGCTCCTCGGTCAATCTTGCCAGCCCAGCCGGATAGGAGGCCGTGCCGCCGGGGACAAGGCGCTTGACGATGCGGTCGCTCTCGGCTGCGACGTCGGCAACCAGTGCCGCCAGCGTCTCCGGCAGGATGCCAAGCGCCGAAAATCCCTCCGAGGCCGCCTCGACGTTGCCCCGGGCATCGACAAAGGCGATGAAATGACCATCTTCGGTCAAGCCGCTAATGGCGCGCGCGGCGATTTCGCTGGCACTGCGTGACCCGGTCTGAGCCGCCGGGACTGCCAGCATGATCGCCTTTTCGGCGTCCGGCATGGTCACCGCACTGGCCAGGAAGCCGACGGCGCGGCTGGTCATTCCGGTCGCCAGCCGCACCATGATGGCGCGGTCACTGCCAATCTCGGGAAATCCGCTGGTCGCCATGATCTGGCGCCTGGCGATCACGGGCAACTGCGCCGAGGCGCCGATGATCGCCTCGATGTCGGGATAACCGAACATCGCGGCTCCTGGCCCGTTGGCCCAGATCACCTGCTCCAGATCCGCCGACAGGATCGCGATCGCGTCGCCTGCCGCAAAGCGCTGGCGGACCGCGTCGAGCACCGCGACATCGAGGAAGGAATATTCGGACGGCATGCGCTTGGCGGACCTCACGGAGCGGCGATTTTGCAGTTAACGCTTTGTTAATAAAAGCCGGAGGCGCGAAGGTCCACAAGCCAGAACGTGCAAAGGCTGGAATCTGGGCTCTTGGTTAACGGCCCAGAAGAAATTTATGGTGCACTGCAACAAAGATATTGCAATGCACAAAATTTGCCTTTATATTGCCATCATACATGAACGAGACGGCTTTCTGTCAAAGCCGCTGCCGCTGAAAAGGATGGAAAATGTCCAGGACCAAGACCGCCGAGACGATCGAAAACGTTGAATTCCCAAGCTTCGACGCTTCCAAGGCCACCGACCAGATCCGCGCTTTCGCCGAAAAGGGCGTTGAGCAGTCGAAAGAGGCTTATGCCAAGTTGAAGACCGGTGCCGAGGAGACCCAGAAGGCTCTGGAGTCGACCTACGAGACCGCCAAGACCGTTTCCAGCGACCTGTCGCTCAAGACCATTTCCGCTTTGCGCGCCAATACCGAGGCCGGGTTTTCCCACTTTGAAGCTCTGATCGGCGCCAAGTCGCTGTCGGAAATCGTCGAGCTGCAGACCGCCTTCCTGCGCAAGCGCGTCGAATCGACCGTCGAGCAGGCCAAGGACTTCCAGGCCGTTGCCTCCAAGGCGGCCGAGGACGTCTCCAAGCCGATCAAGACCGCCTTCGAGAAGGCGATGAAAGAAATCAAGGTTGCCTAACATTTGCGCATGATCTGATGATGCAACAAAAGGTCGCATTTTCTTAAAAGCGATCAGGTGTATGATAGCAGCCATCAAGGAATACCCGGTGAGTGGAACCTCCTCCCTCTGCTCCCCGGGGTGACCAGCCAGCACCTCCTCCCGCTGGCTCGTAACAGGAAAAGGCCGGCACCTCCTCCCGCCGGCCTTTTTCTTTGTCCGGCGCCTGGCCCTTCTTGCTAGGCAAATGCCGGGTCGATGTGGGGAAGTGACCTTTGCTTTCCAAAAGCCTTGAATTAGAATCCATAAGCCCGTAAGGACGCATCGCCGAACGACAGAGCGGGCGGATGAGTTTCTGTTTCGATCCGCTCGGGCAACGTGCCGTTGTAGCTCAGATGGTTAGAGCGCCGGATTGTGGATCCGGAGGTCGCTGGTTCGATCCCAGCCAACGGTACCATCGGCTTTCCAATAAGTAATTGAATTTATTGTGAAATTTGACCTTTGACCGCAAAATTTGATCACAGCCAGGATTCTTAGCGAAGAAAATCGAACCGGAAGGGTTTCGATGGGCCGCTTCCCGTCGACCGTGGGAGCCGATGGATGGCATCAGGCGCACCCGTCGCTGGGTTGAAGCTTGGCGGGTGCGTCGGATCTGGACAGCCACGCCGGTGAAGTTTGCCACTCATTGCGGATGGTTCGGCTCTGAGGTAGTTTACACATTCGGATGAGGAAGGTGCCTGCTGCCGCGACGGTTTTTCACTGTTTTTTGGGTTGCTGTCTTGGCGGATTGTGAGTTCTTCAACAGACCTTGATGCCGCAATCTGGGGAGCTTGCGGCCGTCAGGATGTGGCGGTTGAGGCGGTTTGCCATGCTCCGACTTTGCGGATTGATCGCGGTCTTCGTCATAGCGACCCTGACGAGCTTCGCTGCGTCGGCCGATCGAAGGGTCGCCCTGGTGATCGGTAATTCCGAGTACCGGGAAATCCCCGCTCTCAAGAATCCTGACAAGGATGCCGAGGACGTATCCAAGACGTTTCGGTTGGCTGGTTTCGAAGTGTTCGTCGCCAAGGATCTCACAAAGCTGCAGTTCGAGGAACAGTTCCGCAACTACCTCGCGGCGGCGGATGGCGCCGATCTGTCCGTCGTCTACTATTCAGGTCACGGCTTTCAGATTGGCGGCGAGAATTTCCTGATCCCCGTGGATGCCTCGCTGAAGAATGCGGCCGACATAGAGGTCCAGGCGGTCAAGCTGGACGATGTCCTGCAGCAATTGCGCGCGAAATCGAAGATCCAGGTGATCATCCTTGATGCCTGCCGCAACAATCCGTTTCCGCGCAAGGATTATTGGCTGAGGGACCAACTGATCACGGCGGGCAACACCGGCCTTGCACAAGTCAAAAGTTCCTTGAACACGCTGATTGCCTTTGCCACCGAGCCAGGGGCGGTCGCCTATGATGGAGCGGGAGACCTCAGCCCGTTTTCATCCGCATTCTCTCGTCGCGCGCTGGCGCCGAACCAGGAGATCCGCACGGTCATGGCCGCGGTGCGCCGCGATGTGGTCGAGGCCACCGACGGCAAACAGGTTCCGTGGGAAAACTCCTCGCTCATCGACGAGGTTGTCCTGATGCGCCGCGTCAGCCGGCCATCGCTGCCGCCGGTTCTGGAGAAGGTCGTGCCGTCGGGCGTCGGGCCTGTAGCCCTGGACCTGCCGGAACCGGTCGACGTCGATGGCGGCTCGATCACCGTCAGCATCGAAAGGCCGCCTGCGCTCGGACGCCTGCTGCTGGACGGCAAGGCTGTCGCAGTGGGCGAACAGATCCAGGGCAAAGACCTGCCGCGCCTGAAGCTGGATGTGCCCAAGGGGGCCGGTGCGACGGAAGAGGTGGACATGCTGGCCTACGCCACGCATGACAACTGGGGTGGCGAAGCCCAGGGCATCATGGTGTTTCGTGTCAAAAGCGGCCAGGGCGCCGATGGCGAACAGATTGTGGCCTCGCTGGAGACCGAGCAAAAACAGCAAGTGCTGGAGCGAGGCATCCACATCACCGGCGCCGCCGAGGCGATCGAAAACCGGCAGATCAGCGTCCCGGTCGGCGTCGGCCCGGTTCCGCTGAAGCTGGACTTCCCGACCAGGGATCCCGCTGTCAGCCTGAAACTCGCGTCCTATCCGGCAACCGGAACCCTGTCCCTGCCGGATCGCGCCCTGTCGCCGGAGTCGAGCCTGATGGCGGACGAGGTCGACCAGCTACGCTATGAACCCCAGATCGGTGCCGCCGAGCCGGTCGAGGTCGGCTTCGAAATCCGTGCCGACAGCAGTTCCTCCAAGCCCGCCACGATGAAGCTGTCACCAAGCGTCGATCCTTGCGACCAAGCTGCAGGCGAACCTCTCGATCTGCAAGGTGTTGTCCCCGGCCTGCTGCCGAATGAAATCGGCGCCGAGGCCGTGAAGGCTTGCGAGGCGGCGGTGAAGGCTTATCCGGATGTGCCGCGCTTCCGCTACGAACTCGGACGCGCGCTGCTGGCGGCCGGCAAGGTCAAGGAAGCGAAGACAGCCATCGAGGATGCCGCCAAAAACGGGCACGTGCGCGCCGTTTTCGAACTCGGCTACTTGTATGCGACCGGAACCGGCATGGCCATCGACCGCGCGCAGGCCAACGCGCTTTACGCGGCGGCGTCCGACAAGGGCGATCCCTACGGCATGACGTCGTGGGGCCGCGCCTTGTTCAATGGCTATGGCGTCAAGCCTGATACCGCCAAGGGCCTGGACCTGCTGCTCAAGGGGGCGGCGATGGGGCATACCTATGCCATGAACGACCTCGCCGCGATCTTCACGGAAGGCCGCAACGGCGTGCCCGCCGATCCGGCCCGCGCCGTTGCCTTTTTGAAGGCAGGCGTCGAGCGGCAGGACATGTATTCGATGAACCTGCTCGGCCGTAATTACCTGGCCGGTGTGGGCATCGAGAAGGATCCCGGGCAGGCGCAAGGGCTATTCCAGAAGGCTATGGATCTAGGCCAGCCCTACGCTCCGGCCAGCCTTGCGCGCATGTACCGGGATGGCGTTGGTGTCGAGCAAAACCTCGACGAAGCGCAAAGTCTGTTCGAGCTGGCCACGGCACGCGGCGATCAGTCCGGCGCATATGATCGCGCGGCACTCGAAATGCAGAAGGGCGCCAATGCCGACCAGGCGATAGCGGTGCGCTATCTGGCCTTCGCGGTCGCGCTTGATCTTCGCAAGGAATTGCCGGGCGCCCAGACGACGCTGACGAAATTCGCAGTGAAGACGAAAACGGCGGCGCTCAAGCAATTGCGCGGCGAACTCAAGTCGAAGATTCCGGCGAAGGGCTCGCTTGACGACCAACTGGTCGACGCGGCCAGAGCGGTCTGGGAGCAAGCCAATCCGCGTCGGGACTTGTTTTGATCAATGAGGAGGCAATCGTGGGCAGGGCAGTGAAGCAGGCATTGATCGCCACAGTTCTATCCGGCGCTCTGGTGGCAGTAACGGGCTGCATGTCCGTTGCGCCCAAGGCCGAACCGACGGTGACGACGACAAAGCACAGGCCGAAGCTCATTCGCACGACGACCACGCCAAAGATCACCAGACAGAAGAAGGTTGTCGCCAAGAAACTCGTGGAACCGACTGAGGAAGCCACCGTCCCCCGGCCTGTCGTTCCCGCCATGGGTGGAGGCGGGAGCAGCGGCGGCGGTTGGGGAGGTTGACCAAGCATCGAGGCTAGCGATAGCTATGACCATGTTCTGATCATAGCAGCACTGACTTTCTCATTGTTTTCACAAAGCCCAGGCCCGGCTGCGGTTGAGAGCAGTATGCCACCAATGGGGCGGACACCAGTTCTTCGCCGGTTCTCCAGCATTCCCAGGATTTCCGGGAGTTGCTCGCCAACCAGTCGCAAGTGCTCTATGCTCCCGCCAGGTGTCGTGTCGATACGGTGGTCCTGGGCAGGGGCGTTCCATGTTCGAAGTCGTCGCATTCTGGTGGAAGACGAGGCTGAAAGGCCCCGCCACACGAGGTTTTGGCCTGATCGTCGCGCTTGCCGGCTTGCTGCTGCTGCTGCTAGGATCGCAAGCGGCAAACGCCGCGCCGAACTGGACGCTTGATCCCACAGCTTCAGTCATTACCTACCAGTCGGTGAAGAAGAACACGATCGTCGAGACAAACAAGATCAGGAACATCACCGGCGCGCTCAGCTCGGCGGGTGATGCCAAAGTCACTTTCGACCTCAATTCGGTCGATACCGGCGTCGACTTACGCAATGTCCGCATGCGCTTCCTGTTTTTCGAGACATTCAAATACCCGACGGCCGAGCTGACGGCCAAAGTGGATCCCGCGGCATTCGCCGATCTCGCGACAAAACGCAGGGTCAAGTCAACTTTGCCTTTCCGTCTCAATCTGCACGGCGTCGACAAGGACCTTGAGGCCAGCATCATCGTCACCATGATCAGCGACACCATGGTGTCGGTCGCTTCGGAGGCTCCGGTCGCTGTCCATGTCGAGGATTTCGGCCTGCTGCCGAACGTCGACAAACTCCAGCAGGCGGCCAATGTGACCAACATCGTGCCCACCGCGTCGGTGTCGTTCGACTTCGTCTTCACCGCCGACGGCAGCAAGCCAGCCGCCACCCAAACCGCCGCAGCGAGTCCGGCCGATGTCGGCCCGGTTGCCACCGACGCCGCAAAGGCGAACTTCAGCGATGAGGAATGCCTGAACAGGTTCGCGGTGCTCTCGCGCACCGGCGCCATCTACTTCCGGCCGGCCAGCGCGCGGCTCGATGCGAAGAGCCGGCCGTTGCTGACGGAGGTCGAAGGTGTCGTCGGCAAATGCCCAAGCCTAAAGGTCGAGGTCTCCGGCTATACCGATTCCGACGGCTCGCCGGAGGCGAACAAGCAATTGTCTGAACGGCGAGCCCAGGCGGTCGCCGATGCCATTGTTGCCGCGGGGATTCCGCGCACGCAGATAATGGCGACAGGGTACGGCGAGGAGCGGCCGGTTGCCGCCAACGATACGCCCAAGAACAAGGCGCTCAATCGGCGGATCGAATTTTCCGCTACCAAGCTCTGAGGTTGCGGTGAGGTCCGATCTGATCGCCCGTTGCGGTGGCCTCTTTCGCGCCGGCGGCCTCGCGGCGCTCGCCTTGCTTTTGACTTTGACGGCTGCCAGCGCCGAGCGACGCGTCGCACTGGTCCTCGGCAACGCCCAGTACCGGCACGCAGCACCGCTCGCCAATCCGGTACGCGATGCTGAGGCCATGGCCGAGCGCTTGAAGAAGCTCGACTTCGAGGTGGTTTCCGGCTTCGACCAGACCAAGCCGCAGACGCAGGCAACGATCGCGCAGTTCGCCAAACTGGTGCGCGGCGCCGATATCGCGCTGTTCTTCTACGCCGGCCACGGCTTGCAGGTTTCGGGCAAGAACTACCTGCTTCCTGTCGACGCCGCGCTGGAGGACGAAACCTCCCTCGACTTCGAGGCTGTGTCGGTTGATTTCGTTCTGCACCAGATGTCGCGCCAGACCAGCATCAGGCTGGTGTTTCTCGGCGCTTGCCGCGACAATCCCCTCGCCGAGGTGCTGGCCAAGACCGCGGGCGTCCACGGCGTAAGCAGCGGCCTTGCCGAAATCCCGATAGAGAAAGGTGGCGCCGGCACGCTCGTCGCTTTCGCCACCAGTCCCCATCAGCTCGCCGATGACAGGTCAGGCGGGCATTCGCCTTTCACTTCGGCGCTCCTCAAGCGTATCGGCGAATCCAATGTCCCCATCACCGAGGCCATGAACAGGGTCGCCAGCGACGTCCTCAAGGCAACCGCCGGCAAGCAGCGTCCCTGGATCAACGTTTCGCTGAAAACGGATGTCGTTCTGCACAAGGTCGATCTCAATGCGCCGTTGATCGTGGGCGAGGCGAGCGCACCTCAGGCCGAAGGCGGTTCCGGCGCGGGCAACACTGGCGCTGCAAGCGCATCGGGCCAAGGTGACGATCAGCTTGCACTCGAAGTGCTGCGTCAGAAGATCCCCAGGCTGGCCTCGGACGACCCGATCTTTTTCGACCATCCGATCGATTTCGGCGATCCGGCAATCGACGGCAAGAGCATCGCCCAGCTGATCAAGGGCAAGCCCCTGTTCAGCCCGGTGGAGGGATTGGACAAGTCGGTATGGGAGGACAAGCACTGCGACGGATGCCATGAATGGGACGAGGTGCGGCTGTGCGAGCAGGCGAAAAATTTCGCCTCCAACGATGCCTCCGTTTTGCGCCTGCAACATCCGCTTGGAACACGCTTCAAGGTGGCGCTTGCCAAATGGGCTCAAGGTGGCTGCAAGTAAGGCAGGACGATAATGGCATCCGCCTGATTTCTGTCGGGATAGGCTCTAACCCTTTGTTTTGACGCAATTCCGGACGGAAAACCGTTTCACACTTTTCCTGGAATTGCTCTAGAGCGATTCCTATTTTGAGAGAATCGTAGGATTCCCAAAGCCGGATGTTTGTGATTCAAGATGCTGGCTGGATTGGAGGCCAGCATCTGATGACGCGAGCGCTTTCAAATGATCTTCGTGAGCG
>NZ_RZRT01000046.1:0-50152 GCF_003998295.1 Mesorhizobium sp. M7A.F.Ca.US.011.01.1.1 | reverse complement strand
GAGTGGGGGAGTAGGGGTGTGTTCCGCAGGTACAATCTGCCCCTACTGCCTTATTCCCCTACTCCCCTAGAGCAATCAAATGCCTTCACCGGCAAGTTCCTCCGAAATCGTGCCGACCTGGTCCTGGGCGCTGCGCATCATCGGATAGATGGCCAGCACCTTTTGCCAGGCCTCGAGCGCCGATTGCTTGTGGCCGGTCAGCGCCATGATCTGCGCCAGGCCGGACAGCGCACCGAAGTGGCGCGGCTCGAGCTGCAGCGTATGGTCGATGTCGGACATCGACTTGCCGTAGTTCTTCATCATGAAATGGACGGTGGCACGCCGGTTCCAGCCTTCGGCATAAGTCGGCTGCAAAGTCACCACCTGGTCGAGGAAATCGAGCGCGACGTCGAACTTCTGGCCCTCGACGGCTTTTTGCGACCATTGCATCATCAGGTCGATCGAGGCGCTGCCGGATTGCGACCACTCGCCCCAGATGTTGCCGGCGATGCGCTCGGCTGCCTTTTCGTTGCGCTCGCGTTTCAGGTCGCTGAACAGCTGATCGAGGCGGGCTTGTTTCGTCGATGCGGCGGGCGGCGCGTCCTGAGTGGCCGGCGGCGCGACAGCATCATCCGCCCATGCCGGGCCATAAATGACGCCGGAAACAAGCAGAGATGTCAAAAATGCAAAAAGAATCCGCATCGCCGGACTCTAGTCCCAGGCGACGGAACGTCAAACTGAATTTGGCGTGAAAGGCCGGCAGGCGGCAACAAGCATCAAATGGGCGGAGGCAACAGCCTCCTGCCCGAAAACTCAGCCCTGGCGTGCCTTGTAGCGCGGGGCGGTCTTGTTGATGATGTAGACGCGGCCCTTGCGGCGAACCAGCTGGTTGTCGCGGTGACGCGCCTTCAGCGCCTTGAGCGAATTCTTGATCTTCATGGTCTTGCCTGTCGGTGTGGACCCGGTCCGGGTCGAAATTTTAAGGCGCGCCAGAAGACGCGCCTTTGAACTGTGGGAGGCTCATAAACGAGGAGCCTTGTCCCTGTCAACCGCAAGCGTGCTCCATAGCGGCTGTGAATCGTCCCTGTCATCAATTATCCGCCATGTCGGTCTGGCGGCATTGCGCGGCCCTGGGCCGGCTGGGATGATGCGGTCGCCTTGAAGTGATTTGGAGAGAACCATGCGCCGAATGTTCGTGTCCGCCTGCCTTGTCCTGCTGGCGGCAGCTTCGGTTGCGCGCGCGCAGGAATGCGACCGCAGCGACGACAGCCAGCAGATGATGAACATCTGTGCCGGCGAAGACTATCAGGCGGCCGACGCCAAGCTTAACAAGGCCTATCAGGATCTCACCAGCTCGGATGATGCCGGCGGCAAGAGATTGCTGCAGGTGGCGCAACGCGCCTGGATCGCTTTTCGCGATGCCGAGTGCGCGCATTCCACCGCCGCCAGCGAAGGCGGATCGATCCATTCGATGGAAGTTTCGCAATGCCTGACCAGATTGACCAATGATCGCGTCAAGCAGCTCGCTGCCGCGGCCAATTGCGAGGAAGGTGATGTGAGTTGCGCCAATCCAGGGCAGGACGAGAGCGACGACGTGCAGTAGGCAACCTTATGAGGCGCGACGGCTGATCCGAGTGAAATGACCCATCTTGCGGCCGGGCCGCGCTTCGGCCTTGCCGTAGAGATGCAGCATCAGATCGGGCTCGGCGAGAAGCTCAGGGACGCGCAGCACATCGTCGCCGATCAGGTTCTCCATCACGCAGTCGGAGTGGCGGTCCGGGCTGCCGAGCGGCAGGCCGGCGATGGCGCGGATATGCTGCTCGAACTGCGAAACGATACAGGCGGCTTCCGTCCAATGGCCGGAATTGTGCACGCGCGGCGCGATCTCGTTGGCCAGCAGCGAGCCGTCCGCCAGTACGAAGAACTCGACACCGATGACGCCGACATAGTCCAGCGCCGACAGGACCTTCGATGCCGCCGTTCGTGCGGCTTGCGCCGTTTCGAGCCTTACGCGGGCCGGCAAGGTCGATGTGTGGAGAATGCCGTTGCGATGGATATTCTCGGCTGGATCGTAGGCGACGACCGCACCGTCCAGCCCACGCGCCGCGATCACCGAGATCTCGCGCTCGAACGGCACGAAGGACTCCAGGATCAGCGGCACATTGCCCATCGCCTCGCAGGTGCCGGCGAAGCCGCCGACTTCCATGTTGCGGAAGACGCGCTGGCCCTTGCCGTCATAGCCCATGCGGCGCGTCTTCAGGATGCCGCTGCCGTCGAACGCCTTGAGCGCCGCCGTCAGCTCGTCATCATTGTCGACGGCGTGGAAATCGGCGGTGGCAATGCCGATGCCGTTGAGGAATGTTTTTTCGCCCACCCGGTCTTGCGCCACTTCCAGCGCACGCGCCGGCGGATAGACCGGAACCTTGGCGGCCAGCGCGCTGGCCGCCGCGACCGGAACGTTCTCGAACTCGTAGGTGACGACGGAACTCGACGCTGCCAGTTCGGCAAGGGCAGCCTTGTCGTCATAGGCGGCTGTTATCTGCCGGTTGGCGACCTGTGCGGCCGGGCAATCCGCTTGCGGCTCCAGCACCACGGTGCGGTAGCCGAGGCGGGCGGCAGCAACAGCCAGCATGCGGCCGAGCTGGCCGCCGCCAATGATGCCAATGGTCGATCCGGCGGGCAGGCTCACGGCGTATCCGTCGGTTCGGTCGCGACCTTGGCGGTCTGCGCGGCGCGCCAGGCATCGAGACGGACGGCAAGGCTGTCATCGTTCAGGGCCAGCACGGCAGCGGCCAGAAGGGCTGCGTTGGCGGCGCCAGCCTTGCCGATGGCCAGCGTGCCCACGGGAATGCCGGCCGGCATCTGGACAATGGACAGCAGCGAATCCTGCCCGGAAAGCGCTTTCGATTCCACCGGCACGCCGAACACCGGCAACGGCGTCATCGCCGCCGTCATGCCGGGCAGGTGCGCCGCACCGCCGGCGCCGGCTATGATTACCTGATAACCCGCTGCCTTGGCGCCCTTGGCGAAATCATAGAGCCGGTCCGGCGTGCGATGCGCGGAGATGATCAGCCGCTTGTGCGGGATGCCGAGTGCTTCCAGCGTTTCGGCGGCATGGCGCATCGTCGCCCAGTCGGACTGGCTGCCCATGATGATGGCGACGTCGGCGCGTTGATCGTCCAAGTCCGTGTTCCCCGGCGACAAAGGCGCGCCTTAGCGGAATTCGCGCCAAGCCGCAAGGATAGGCGGCCGCCGCGGCTCTTTGGCAAAGTTGAATCAGGCCATCAGATGCCGTTGCGCTCGGCCTCCGGCGTAGAGACAAGCAAGGCCGAAGCCGCGTTGGCGGCGGTGATGGCCGCCCGCATGGCCTGCCCACGGGCAAGTCCCGCGGCCAGCGCGCCAACGAATTCATCGCCGGCGCCATGCGTGCTGGCGACCTTGACCGGGATGGCGGACAGAGCAAAGGCCTCGCCGCTCCGATCGCAACAGGCGACGCCCTCGCCGCCCGCCGTGACAATTGCCACCGGATAAAGATCGGCCAGCAGCCGTGCGGCTTGTGCGGCCCCGTCCAGCGTCTCGACCACTGCTGTGCCAGCCAGGAATTCCGCCTCGATTGCGTTGACCACCAATATGTCGACCAGGGCGATCAACTCGTCGGAGAGTTTGCGCGCGGGGGCCGCGTTGAGCACGACGCGGCCGCCCCGTGCTTTGACGGCGCGTGCGGCGGCAATGTTGCCGGCTTCCGGCACTTCGTTCTGTAACAAAAGCACTGCCGTTTGGGCCATCACACCGGAAGCAGAGGCAATGTCGGCATGGCCCAGTGTCAGATTGCTGCCTGAGACGATCACCGCGCCATAGTCGCCGCCCGCGTCGAAGATCGCCACGCTCATGCCGGAGCCGGCACCAGCGGCCACCCGCACGAAGCGGTGGTCGACCACCGCGCGATCGAGATTGGCCAGCAACGCCCGCCCGAAATCATCGTCGCCGACGGCGCCGATCATCGCCGCGCGCACGCCGGCCCGCGCCGCCGAAACAGCCTGGTTGCCGCCCTTGCCGCCGCATTTCGGGTGCCAGGCATGGCCGGTCACCGTCTCGCCCTTGCGTGGGCGGTCGGGCGCGTCGACCATGATGTCGTAGTGCAAGCTGCCGAACACGGTGACCAGCGGCGATGTCGTCATGAGCCCCGGTCTTTTCGTTTCGATGTCACCGCCGACATGGTGCGGCCGAGGTTGCGCTCCGCCGCCTGATAATCGCGCTGCGCTACCGCCACGAACAGCGCGTCGAGGATGTTGAGCTGGGCAATGCGCGCCGCTGCGTTCTCGCCCATCAGCGGCGACCCTTGCGCGGTCGAGCAAAGCACGATGTCGGCGACCGCAGCCAGCGGCGAGTTGTCGTAATTGGTGATGGCCAGCGTGCGGGCACCGTTCTTGCGGGCCAGCTGGATGGCGTCGATGACGGCCGACGTGTTGCCCGAATGCGAGAAGCCGACGGCGATGTCGTCGCCGCCGAGCAGCGAGGCCGACATCAGCATCATGTGCGAATCGTCGTAGACCGATGCGCGGATGCCGATGCGCAGAAACTTGTGCGAGACATCGCGGGCAATCTGCGCCGAGCCGCCGACGCCATAAAAATCCCGGCTCTTCGCACGGTAGAGAAGATCGGCGGCGCGGTCGAAATCCTCGATATCGAGGATCGCCAGCGTCTCCTCCAGTGCCTGGATGGAGGTGCGGAACACCTTCTGCACGATCTCGGCCGAACTGTCGTCGGACGACAGTTCCTGATGCATCTCGGCGGTCGGCAGGCGACTGTATTCATAGACGGCGGTGCGGAAGTCGCGATAGCCGGAAAAGCCTAGCTTCTTGGCGATCTTGACCACCATCGCCTCGGACACGCCAGACTCTTCGGCGATCTGCTTCAGCGGAATGCTCTCGTCGAAGCCGCGCCGGCCGAAGACGGTTTCCACCACCTTCGCCTCCAACGGGGTGAGATGCGGCATCATCATGCGGATGCGCGGTCCTACCGCTTTCAGGTCCAGCCCGCTCAAGGTCATCCACGCCCCCTCGTCACGCGATCGATAAGCATCGCGGCGAGGATTATAAGACCAGTTGCCAAAAGCTGATAGAAGGACTGGACGTTCATCAGCGTCAAACCGTTGCGCATGGCGCCGAGGATGATAGCGCCCAGGATGGTGCCGACGATGCTGCCCTTGCCGCCCATCAGCGAGGCGCCGCCGATGGCGGCAGCCGCGATGGCGTCGAGTTCCCAGAGATTGCCGAGGATGGGCTCGGCGGCGCCGAGCCGGCCGATCAGGATCTGCGCGGCAAGCGCTGCCAGCAGGCCTGAGATCATGTAGGCGGCGATCTTGGTGCGGGCAATCGGCACGCCGGCGATGTAGGCCGCCTCCTCGTTGCCGCCGACGGCAAGCAGATATTCGCCGAAGGGCGTCTTCTTCAAAACGACCCAGGCGACGACAGCCACGCAGGCAACGATGACGACCGCCAGAGGCAATCCAAACAGCGATCCGTTCAAGATGGCGCGGAACCCCGCGGGCAGGCCCAGAACCGGATTGCCGCCGGTGTAGATCAGTGCCAGCGCCCGGTAGGTGCTGAGCGTCCCCAATGTGACGATGAAGGGCTGCAGCCCGACATAGGCGACGAGCACGCCGTTGACGAGGCCGCAGGCAAGGCCAATGGCGAAGCCGGCGGCGATGGCCAGCGGAAACGGCACGCCGGCGACCATCATAGAGGCCGAGATGACGGCCGAGAGTGCCGCCGTCGGCCCGACCGACAGGTCGATGCCGCCGGAGATGATGACCAGCGTCATGCCGAGTGCGAGACAGGCATTGATGCTCGACTGCTGCAGGATGTTGATCAGGTTGCGCTCGGCGAAGAAGCCGGACACCAGCGCGCCGAATACGGCCAGGATCACGACAAGGCCGATCAGCGTGCCGGCGTCGCGCATGGAAACACCGCGCAGGAATTCGGCCCGCGGCCGCACCAGAGTGGTATCCGACATATCCGTCACCTCTGCCTTGCCTGCTGCGCGGCCGGCGTTTGCGTTTGCGGGATGGCGTGCGCCGCGATCGCCTGTTCGCTGATATCGTCTCTGTGGAGTTCGGCCGCGATCGTGCCGTCGCGCATGACCAGCACGCGGTCGGCAAGCCGTATCACTTCGGGGAGCTCGGAGGAGACGACGATCACGGCATGGCCTTCGGCGGCGAGTTCCTCGATCAGATGATAGATCTCCGCCTTGGCGCCGGCGTCGATGCCGCGCGTCGGTTCGTCGAACAAGAGGATGCGGGTTCCCGCCGCCAGCCAGCGGCCGATGATCGCCTTCTGCTGGTTGCCGCCGCTGAACAGGCGAATCGGCCGGTCGAGCAGAAACGGCCGCAGGTTGACACGGCTCATCTTCTCGACGGCCACGTGTTTCAACCTGGCGTGATCGATGAGACCGCGCGATGCGAACACACCCATCGAGGCCAACGCCATGTTGCTGGTGATCGAGCGCAGCGGCACGATGCCTTCGCGTTTGCGCTCCTCCGGCACCAGTCCGACGCCGGCGGCAATCGCATCGCGCGGGCTGGCGAAGCGCGC
Organism: Mesorhizobium sp. M7A.F.Ca.US.011.01.1.1; assembly: GCF_003998295.1. Classification (NCBI taxonomy): domain Bacteria; kingdom Pseudomonadati; phylum Pseudomonadota; class Alphaproteobacteria; order Hyphomicrobiales; family Phyllobacteriaceae; genus Mesorhizobium; species Mesorhizobium sp. M7A.F.Ca.US.011.01.1.1. The sequence goes on along the minus strand of NZ_RZRT01000046.1, from coordinate 43,580 downwards.
CGCCTTGCCGTCGATTGCAATCGTCCCGGCCGTGGCGCGATCGGCGCCGGCCAAGAGCCGCAAAAGTTCAGTGCGGCCGGAACCGACCAGGCCGGCAATGCCCAGCACCTCGCCGCGATGCAGATTGAACGACACGTTGCGCACCTTCGTCGCCGAAGAGAGGCCACGCGCGCTCAGCATGACCTTGTTCGTGGCATGGGAATTATGGTGTTCCTGCGCCAGTTCGCGGCCGACCATCATCGCCACGACCGCTTTCTCCGACTGGTCTTTCAGATCGACGGAATCGACGACGACGCCATCGCGCATGATGGTGGCGCGCCGGCAGATACCGAACACCTCGTCCAGCTTGTGCGAGACATAGACGACCGCGACGCCGTCGCGGGCGAGGCCGGTGATGACTTGCGCCAGCCGTTCGAATTCTTTCGGCGTCAGGCTCGATGTCGGCTCGTCCATGGCGACGATGCGGGCGCGATCGAGCAGCGCGCGAGCGATCTCGACGATCTGCCGCTGCGCCACCTTCAGGGTACCAAGGGGTGCCGCCGGATCGATGGAGGGATCAATGGCCGCAAGAGCATCCGCAGCACGGCGCTCTTGCTCGCGCCGGGCGACGAAGATACCGCCGCGCGTCAGCGGATGGCCGAGGAACATGTTCTGGGCGACGCTGAGGCGCGGTACCTGCTGCAATTCCTGATGGATCATGGCGACGCCCGCAGCGCGTGCGGCGACCGGGTTGGCGAGTGTAACCGGCTTGCCGTCGATGAGGATGCTTCCCGCTGTCGGCCTGTAGACGCCAGACAGGACGCGCAGCAGCGTCGACTTGCCGGCGCCGTTTTCGCCGAGCAGGCCGTGGATTTCACCGGCCCCGACCGAGAGTGACACCTCGTGGAGCGCCCGTACGGCCGGAAACAGCTTGGAAATGCCCTTGAATTGCAGCCGGGGTGACATCGGGTTCTATCTCCGGGCAAGAGTGCCGGCCGGCAGCGAATTGCTCTGGCCGGCACCCGCCGATTAGCCTTATTGGCCCGCTGCCGCGTCCTCGAGCAGGGCCTTGCGCGCGCCGGTGCCGGAATAGCGGTCGGCATTGTCCTTGGTGATCAGCGCCTGCGGCGTGGCGACAACGCGCGGCAGCTTCTGTCCCGCGACGAGACGCAGAGCTGTTTCCAACGCCACTTCGCCGGTCAGCACCGGGAAGCTGTCGACCGTGCCGGTCAGTTCGCCGGCGCGGATCGAGGCATAGGCGTCGGAAATGCCGTCGGTGCCGAAGACCGCAACCTTGTCCTGCAGGCCGGCGGCCTTGACCGCCTCGACGATGCCCAGCGCCATGCCGTCATTGTTGGCATAGAAGCCGACCAGGTCGGGGTGCTGCTGCAGGATGTTGGTGGCCGCGTCATAGGAGGTCTGGCGATCCCAGTTGCCGGGAACGCTGGCGACGACCTCGAACTTGCCTTCCTCGGTGATGGTCGACTTGAAGCCGTCGGTGCGCTGCACGGCGGCATAGACGCCGGCCTGGCCTTCGACGATGGCGACCTTGCCGCCATTCGGACGATTCTTGATGAACCATTTGGCGACGCGCACGCCATTGTCGCGTTGGACATTGCCGACATAGTGCTCGGCCTGCGGGATGACGGCGTCATTGACGTTGACCACCGGCACGTTGGCGGCCTTGGCCTGCTCCATGATCGGCTGCAGATTGGCATCCGTCTGCGGCGAGACGAGCAGCACGTTATAGCCCTGCGTCACCAGGCCTTCGGCGATGGTGAGCTGGCCGAGCTGGTCGCCCTCGCTCTGCGCTGCCTGATAGACGACGGGAACGCCGACCTTGGCGCCGAATGCCGTGTAGCCCTCGCCCAGCGAGCGCCAGTATTCATTGGTCAGCGTCTTGGAGACCGCGCCTGCCTTGGTGCCTTCGGGCAGCTTGGGGAACGCGCCGAATTTAGCCTCGACCTGCGACCAGTCGATGCGGTCCTTTTCCGTGTCGGAATTGAGCGGCGCGAGGTCGGCGGCAAAGGCAGAGCCGATCGAGAGCGCCATCAGTGCGGCGGTAGCGGCAGCAAGCAGAAGTTTCATTGTATTCCTCCCTGGTTAAAAGATCTGGCCTTGTTGAAAACGGTGATGGCCCGACCGCGCCTCAGCTGTCCGGTCCGAGCATGATTTCCTGGATGATGGCCTGCGACGTCACCGCGTCCTGGCTGTCCATGGCGGCGGACAGGCGATTGTCCTGCTCCAGCCGGTCGACGACGCGCAGCATGCGCTTGACGGTGGCGATGTTGACTTCGCACTCGCGCACCGGATCGAGCCCGGTCATATCGGGGAACGTGTCGAAATAGATGGCGCCGGCGTAACCGTCGCGGCGAATCTGCCTGAGCAGCTCGATGGTCTGCAGCGTGTGCACCGCGCCGACCATCAGGCCGTCGTCGCGCTTGGCGTAGCCGTCGTTCAGGTGCACGCCGAGCAGCTTGCTGTGACGCGCCACCAGGGCTGCGGCAAAGGCCGGCTGTTCGTCGGCGTAGAGCACATGAGCGAAATCGAGCGTGACGCCGAGATTGGGCAGGCCGACATCGCGGATCGCCAGCAAGGTCGTCGCCGCATCCGGCATCAGGCTGTAGGAGCGTGGTTCGTTCGGTTTGTATTCAAGGCTGATCTGACAGTCGGGATCATGTGCCGCAACTTCACGAATCCCATCAATTTCGTGTTGCCAAAGCGTCGAATAGTCGGCCTGGAAGGCGTAGTCGAAGCCATCCTGGCCGAGCCACAGCGTCATCAGGCTGGCGCCGGCCTCACGCACGGCATCAATGCCGGCCTTGGTCAGGTCGATGGCCTCGCGGCGCACCGCCGGATCCGGATTGGTGAAGGCGCCGAGCTTGAAGGCAGGGTTGGAGTAGTAGCGCATGGCAAAGCCATTGATGGAAAGCCCAAGATCGCTCAGTTTCAGGGTGATTTCCGCGGGCTTTTCACCGACGTGGTCAGGAAAGTTGAGATCGAGATCGGTAAGCCCCTCGACCTTGGCGGCGCGCGCCGCCATCTGCAGCAGCGACGGCTTGCCGATGAGATCAGGCCATTCTGCCTGCGGCCGCGAGGCAAAGGAATTCAGGCGCGTGGCGAAACGGTTGGCTGTCATGAGCGATCCTTTATCGCCATGACTTCACACAAATATAGATATTTGTAAAGTTATTGTTGAAAAGTTGTGAAGCAGCCGCCAAGCTGGACCCGCCAGGGCGCGCAGAGGGAGCCGGCAGTTTCCTGGCCGGTGCCCTGGAGAGCCCGTCAGGGCAGTAGGCGCATGATGGCGCGTGCTGGTTACGGCCGGCGCATTTCAGGTCGCGATTCGCCGGGTGTTCAATCTGGCCAGCGTAAGACGCCGGACGAATCCTTGCGGGAGACTTTCATCGCATCGGCCGGGCGGTCCTTGGCGGTCAATATGGCGCGCAACCGTTCGGCGACGATCTCGGCCTCGCCGGGATGAAGATTGCAGGGGTCGAGGAAGAAATGGCCGCGCTCCACCTCGTGGTTGCGCACGATAATCGGCGGCGAGCCCGTCGCCAATGCCGAGGTGAGACCGGCCGCCGTGAACCGGCTTTCGGGCAGTACAAAAATCTGAAGCCGATCCAGAGGGTTGGCGGTCGGATCCGGGATGATCTGCGCGATGACGCCCGGCAGCCCGTGCAACGTGTCCTTCCACAGGTTGAGCGCGGCGTCTTCGCGGCGGCGGATGCCGGCATGGTCGCGCTTTTCCCAGGCTTCCAGTGCGGCCATGGTGCCGGCGATGCTTTCCTTGCCGACCTTCATGGCGCGAGCGACGCCGCGGTTCTGCAGATAAGCGGCGCGAACCAGATCCTTGCGGCCGGTGACGATGCCGCTGGTCGGCCCGCTCAGGAATTTGTGGCCGCTGTAGATGACAATGTCGGCGCCGCGCGCGAGGAAGTCGCGCAGATCATACTCTGAAGCCGCATCCACGATCACCGGGACACCCCTGGCGTGGCAGATCTCGCAGAATTCCTCCAGCGACAGCATGCCATACTGCACGGTGTGGTGCGCAACGACATAGAGGCCCGCCGCCGTGCGGTCGTTGATCGCGTCGCGCACATGATAGTCCTGCGTCACGCTGACCGTGCCGGCCGGCACGACCCTGGCGCCCGCCAGCCGGACCGACTGGTCGATCGGCGCACCATAGTTGACGATGTGGCCGAGCTGGACGATGACCTCCGACTTGAGGCCTTCCGTGTTATCAGGCAGCCGCTCGATGGCGAGCAGATTGGTCCCCGTCATCGCACCGGCGATCGCCATGGTGATGCCGCTGGCGCAGCAGGCAGTGATGAAACCGGCCTCGCCGCCGGTCAGGCGCGCGACGATCGTGCTTGCGGCACGTTGCAGGTCATCCATTTCCACCCATTGCGAGGCCATTTCCGCCATGGCGCTGATCGCTTCGGGGACAATGATCGACGCGCCGAGCGCGGTCATCGTGCCGGAGACATTGATGATCGGGCGAAGGCCGAGCCGTTCGCGGATGGTGGTGTTGGAGCCGTCGGTGGAAGTAGTTTTCATCTCTCGGATTCCATTCTTCTAAAGGTCAGGCGGCGATCTCGACAACCGCCTCGATTTCAACGGTGATGTTTCCAGGCAAGGAGCCGACGCCGATCGCCGAGCGGGCATGGCCGCCGATTCTGTCGAACACATCGGCAAACAGGTCGGAACAGCCATTGACCACTTTCGGATGGTCGCTGAAGGTCGGTATGGCGTTGACGAAGCCGAGCAGCTTGACGATGCGCACGATCCGGCCAAGATCGCCGGTGGCTGCGTGCATGACGGCGAGCAGGTTGAGGCCGGTGAGGCGGGCATGGCCATAGGCCTGCTCGACGGTGACATCGTCTCCTACCTTGCCGGTGAACAGTGTGCCATCGGTGCGCAGCGGCCCCTGGCCGGACAGGAAGATCAGCCGGCCGCTTTCGGCATGGGTGACGAAGTTGGCGATCGGGGTCGGCGGCTCGGGCAGCGTCAGGCCCAACGCGGCGAGCCGGATATAAGGCGTCATGAAAGAAGGCTCCTTGCGACAGCGTTGGCTGTCCCGTTCTAGAAATGCGAGGCGCGGAAGCGTGCCAGGAAGGTGCGCAGGCGCTCATTGTCGGTGTCGGCTGCCAGGATTTCGGCGGGTGGACCGGCCGCGCTGACGCCGCCATCGGCCATGAAGATGATGCGGCTCGAGGCATCTCGGGCAAAGGCCATTTCGTGCGTGACCATGACCATCGTCATGCCGTCCTCGGCCAGGCTGCGCACGACCTCAAGCACCTCGCCGACCAGTTCCGGGTCGAGCGCGGAGGTTATCTCGTCGAGAAGCAGGATCTTCGGCCCCATGGCCACGGCGCGGGCAATGCCGACGCGCTGCTGCTGGCCGCCGGACAGTTCGGCGGGCAGGCTGTCGGCCTTGTGGGCGAGGCCGACCCGGCCGAGCCAGTGTTCGGCGATGGTGCGCGCTTCGGCGTTGCTCTTGCCGCGCACCTTGGTGAGGCCAAGCATGATGTTGCCGGCGGCTGTCAGGTGCGGAAAGAGGTTGAAGCTCTGGAACACCATGCCGGTCTCGGCGCGCATCGCGGCGAGATCGCGTTCGCTGCGACGCTGGCGGGTTCCGGCTTCGCGAAAACCGACCTCCTTGCCGTCGATGCGAATCGAACCACTGTCATAGCTTTCGAGAAAATTGACGCAACGCAGCAGCGTGGTTTTGCCGCTGCCGGAGGGGCCGATGACCGTCACCACCTCCCCCTTCGCCACCTGCAGGCTGACCGAACGCAGGACCTGGACGGTCCCAAAGGCTTTGGAAACGTCCTGAACGTCGAGAAGGGCCGGGGTGTTTTTCGGACTTGTGGACATTGCTATTCCCGGATGAAGGAGAAACGCCGTTCGAGCCGCCGGCTGGCGAGCGAAAGGGCATAGTTGACCGCGAAGTAGATGAGCGCGCCGAGAATATAGAGCGGCATGGCCTCGTAGGTGCGGCCGATGACCTGGTTGATGGCCTGCATCAGGTCGGTGATGCCGAGCAGCGATACCAGCGCGCTGCCCTTGACCGCATCGGTGACGCCGTTGATCCAGGGCGGCAGGAAGCGCCTGAACGCCTGCGGGAAGATGACGTAGGCCAGGCGCTGGCGAAAGGTCAGTCCGATAGCCATTGCCGCCTCGGACTGACCCTTCGGAATGGAGCCGACCGCACCCCTGAGATATTCGACGACCTGCGCCGTCTTGAACAGGGTCAGCGCCAGCACGGCGGCCCAGAACGACGGCAGATGAAGCCCGACGGCCGGCAGTCCGTAATAGACAAAGAAGATGAGCACCAGGATCGGGATACCGCGGATGGTGTCGCTGAAGATGCGCACGGCCCATTGCAACGGCACGGGGCCATAGACCAGACCGACGCCCATGATCACGCCGGCGATCAGAGAAAACACCACGACCAGCAGGGATACCCACAGTGTCAGGGCAAAGCCCTGGGCGAGGAAAGGCAAGGCATAGGCGATCTGGGTCAGCATGTCAGCGCGCCGCCCTGAACCGGCGCTCGACAAGCCGAAGCGCAAAAAGCAAGATGTAGCCGGTCACCAGATACATCGCCGTGACCACGAGATAGACCTCGACGATGCGGAAGGTGTTGAAGTTGATCCACTGGGCGCCATAGGTCAGCTCCGGCACCGAAATGACCGAGGCGACGGAGGTGTCCTTGAACAGCGATATGAAGGTGTTGGACAATGCCGGCAAGGTGATGCGCAGCATGGTCGGCAGGCGCACGTTGAGCAGCCTTTGCCAGGGCGTCAGGCCGATTGCCTTGCCGGCGTCCAGCTGTCCGCGCGGAACGGCTTCGAGCCCGGAGCGAAACACCTCGACCAGATAGGCGCCGCTATAGAGCGACAGCGTGACGACGAATGAGGTCGGCGCGCTGTAGGCGATGTCGACGACTGTCGGCAGGCCGTAGAAGACGAGGTAGACGAGCAGGATCAGCGGCACGTTGCGGATGAATTCGACGTAGGCGGCGATGATGGTGCGCACGATGCGTCCGGCAGACACGTACCAGACCGCCAGAACCAGGCCGATGACGGTGCCGATGGCGATCGATATGACGGCGAGCTCGAGACTGAGCAGCAGTCCTCCCCACAGCTTGTCGAAGTGCCGCCAGATCAGGTTGAAATTAAGGGCATAGCCCATGCGTCCGCCTCAGTGCCGCAGGCTTAGAGCAGTTCACCGTTTCACGGAAACGGCGACCCGCTCTAACTCTTTGTTTTGACGCAATTCCGGACGGAAAACCGTTTCACACTTTTCCTGGAATTGCTCTAGGGAGGCGGAAGGGCGCTGGATACGCCCTTCCGCCCGGCAGGTCAGATGGCTGGGAAGCCGGGATGGCGCGCCGGCGGCTCCTGTCCGAAATAGTCCTTGAAGGCGGCATCGTAGAGTGCGTTTTCGTGGCCGAACATGGCGATGGTGAAGGTCGAGTTGACGAAGGTCAGCCAGTCAAGGTCGCCTTGCCGGAGTGCCGCGCCATAAAGCATGCTCAGCCAGCTCTTGCCGGCGTCGAAATATCTGTCCGGATTGCGCGAGGCGAGCCAGCGCACCGTGGACAGATCGACGGCAGCGGCGTCGACGCGTTTCGATTCCAGTGCCTGCAGCACGTTGGCCTGGGTATCGATCTGCATAACCTGGCACTCGGGCAGCACCGAATGCACCTGCGCCTCGGCATCGACATTCTGCAGGATGGAGACGCGTGTCGCCGAGCCGCCGGCAAGCAGCTTGTCGAAGGTCTTGTTCTCGGCGGTCGGAAGGCTCAGCAGGGCGACGCCCTCGACGTAGTAAGGCCGGGAAAAATTGACCAGCTGCGAGCGCTGGGCGCTCATCGTCATGAACTGAATGGTGATGTCGACCTTGTTGGTGGTGACGTTGGGGATGCGCTGTGCCGGATCCTGCATCACGAACTCGACCTTGGTCGGATCGTCGAAAAGGCCCTTGGCAAGAATGCGCCCCATGGTGATGTCCATGCCGACGAGTTCGCCGGCATCGTTCTCGAAGTGCCACGGCGCGTTGGTGCTGCCGGTGCCGACGATCAGCTTGCCGCGATCGAGCACGGTGCGCAGCAGGCTGTCGGGTGCTGCCTGGGCAGCGGCCTTCTGGGCATCGACGGCTACCGCCGCCCCCACGACGCCGGCCGTCGCCAGTCCCGCCATTCCCAATTTCAGAAAATCACGTCTTCCGGATGTGTCGTTCACGGCGACCTCCTTTCGTTTGTGTTCCCCTTGCACAGGCAATACACGCGTCAGTGACGCCGAAGCGATTGTCTCTTACAAGAGACGCGTGTATCCTGTACAGGACAGATACTAACACCGGGAATCAACAATGCAAGATGGCAATGCCTCGGCACTTTCAGCCGGCGAGAAGATTTCGGGCTCCCGTGAAAAGGGGCTCAACCGGGTGCTCGAGATTCTGGAGTTTCTTCACACGACCCAGCGCGCGATCGGCATTGGCGACCTAGCCAAGGGCGTGAACGCGCCCCGCTCGACGACCTATACGCTGGTGCGGTCGCTGGTCGATGCGGGACTGCTGGAAATGGAAGGCGACGGCAATCGCGTCTATTTCGGCAAGAAGCTCTATCTCTACGGAATGGACTATGTGCGGGGCAACGACCTGTTGAGGCGGGGGCGCCAGGAGGTCGACAATCTGTCGCGCGAGACCGGCGAGACTTCTGAACTGTGCATGCTGCAGAGCGGCCGCTATACGATCGTCCATGCGAGTCCCGGCACCAGACCGTTCCGCATCAGTTCCGCCACCGGCTTGCAGATACCGCTGCCCTGGACAGCCTCGGGGCGGCTGCTTCTGGCGGGGCTGGAGAAGGCTGAGATCGAAGACATGGTGTCAAACGACGACCTCGTGCTGCCCGACGGGCGCAAACTGCGGCTTGACGATTTCGTCGCCGACATCGCAAAAGCGCAGGTCACCGGCTATTGCGTCACTTCGGGCCTTGTCGATGCCTATACGAAGTGCCTTGCCGCACCGGTGTTTTCAGCGCCGGGCAAGGTCGAGGCGACGATGTGCCTGGTGGTCCCCATCGATACGTCCGAGGAGCGGACCGGCGAACTCATCGGCCTGCTGCGTGATCGTGCCGCAAAGCTTTCGATCGCCGGGTAGCGCGCGGGCGAGCGAATGCCAACTCACGCAATGATGTCGGGAATGATCTTGTCTTCCAGTGCCATCAGCCGGTCCTTGAGGAACAGCTTCTTCTTCTTCATGCGCTGGATCTGCAGCGGATCGCAGGCCATGGCGATCATCGCGTTGATGGCGGCATCGAAATCGGCGTGTTCCTGCTTCAGGCGGGAAAATTCAAGGCGAATATCGGCCTGTTCCTGATCGGACATTCTCTACCGTCTGCACGTCTGCGGCGCCCAAAGCTGGGCCTGATTGGGCGGGGCCGGGTGTTTTGTCACCGGCGTGCAGCCCATATCACATTTCAAAGTGTCGTGGAATGCTACCACGGATCATTCGACATCGCCCGCGGAAGGTGACACACTGTCACCGTGCCGTCACAGAAGCGAACCTGCGGTGGACGCGCCGTGACGGTTGCAATCGAGGAAAACCATGAAAGGGAGAACCAATCATGTCTCTTGCATCCCATCTTGATGAGTTGCAGCGGAAACACGGCGACATCGAGCGTGAAATCGATGACGCGATGAATCATCCATCGGTCGACGACCTCGAAATCGTGAATCTCAAGCGACGCAAGCTGGCACTCAAGGACGAGATTGAAAAACTAAGAGGCAAACCGACCACGCATTGATACCCTCCTGACATAGCTGCCCAATATCCGCGGCCTCTTTTCCCGGCGGCACCACGCCGCCGGTGTGGAGGGTTTTGATTTCCAGCACGGGTCTGTCAGCCGAAGCTGGACTTGCACCGGCTCAATTTCCGCTTCGGCCGTCGCCCGTTTCGCCAGATCATCGATTGTTTCCTGGCCTCTGGCGGCGGACCGATTCCGGCCAGTGGCGACCTGTCGCCATTGACAAGCCATCTTTGCTCCTCCACCTCATGCCCGGACCTCAGCGCATCGGCCCGGGGCGTCGTTGTGCGTCCATGCAGGACACAAGATGCTCCAGAGACAAAAGGCTGCCGGCATGACCGGATATTTTTCCTCTCCTTTCCCCCGCCGCACGTCGGTCGGCGTCGATGTCGGCGGCGTGGTCGTCGGCGGCGGTGCGCCCGTTGTCGTCCAGTCGATGACCAACACCGATACGGCCGATATCGACCAGACGGTTGCGCAGGTCGCAGCCCTGCATCGGGCCGGGTCGGAGATCGTGCGCATCACCGTCGATCGCGACGAGAGCGCCGCCGCCGTGCCGCGCATTCATGAGCGGCTTCAGCGGCTTGGTATCAACGTGCCGCTGGTTGGCGATTTCCACTATATCGGCCACAAGCTTTTGGCCGATCATCCGGCCTGCGCCGAGGCGCTGGCCAAATACCGCATCAATCCGGGCAATGTCGGCTTCAAGGACAAGAAGGACCGCCAGTTCGCCGATATCGTCGGGATGGCGATCAAGCATGACAAGCCGGTGCGCATCGGTGTCAACTGGGGCTCGCTCGACCAGGAGCTTTTGACCCGGCTGATGGACGACAACCAGGACAAGGGTTTCCCGCTGACGGCGCAGGAGGTGATGCGCGAGGCGATCGTGCAGTCGGCGATCCTGTCGGCCGAGATGGCGGAAGAGATCGGCCTTGGCCGCGAGAAAATCATCCTGTCGGCCAAGGTCAGCGGCGTGCAGGACCTGATCGCCGTCTATACCGAGCTCGCCACGCGCTCCAACCACGCGCTGCATCTCGGCCTGACCGAAGCTGGCATGGGCTCGAAGGGCATCGTCGCTTCGTCGGCCGCCATGGGCATCCTGCTCCAGCAAGGCATCGGCGACACGATCCGCATCTCGCTGACACCGGAGCCGAACGGCGACCGCACGCGCGAGGTGCAGGTGTCGCAGGAATTGCTGCAGACCATGGGGTTCAGGCAGTTCGTGCCGATTGTTGCCGCTTGTCCCGGCTGCGGCCGCACCACCTCCACCGTGTTTCAGGAGCTCGCCCAGAACATCCAGGCCGATCTCAGGAAGAACATGCCCGTGTGGCGCGACAAATACCCCGGCGTCGAGAACCTCAAGGTCGCGGTGATGGGTTGCATCGTCAACGGCCCTGGCGAGTCCAAGCATGCCGATATCGGCATTTCGCTGCCCGGCACGGGCGAAATGCCGACGGCGCCTGTCTTCGTCGACGGCAAAAAGGCGGCGACGCTGCGCGGGCCGTCGATCGCCGCGGATTTCGAGAAAATGGTCGCCGACTATATCGAGCAACGGTTCGGTCGCGGCAAGGCCGCGGCCGAGTAGAACCGATGCAGCGTTTCCTTTGGGCAGCGCTGATCCTGCTGTACGGGCTGACCTGGTCGACCCTTCTGCAGGCCGATCCGCCGCAATCCGCCAAGCAGCGGCTGATCGACAAAGTCTGCAATCTGATCCAGGCGCATGCCGACCAGAACGGCCTGTCCAGGGATTTCTTCGCCCGGCTGATCTGGAAGGAAAGCCGTTTCGATCCCAACGCCGTCAGTCCGGTCGGTGCCGAAGGCATTGCCCAGTTCATGCCGGGCACCGCCAAGATGCGCGGGCTTGCCAATTCCTTCGACATCAACCAGGCGATTCCGGCTTCGGCTAGATATCTCGCCGAAATGAAAACCGGCTACGGCAATCTCGGCCTGGCCGCCGCCGCCTACAATGCCGGCGAGAGCCGGGTGTCGCGCTGGCTCAGCTCCGGGGGATTCCTGCCGATGGAGACCGAAAGCTATGTCTTAGACATCATGGGCGAACCAGCCGACAAGTTCACGGACCGGGCCTATGCCGGAAAAGTCGAGCCGCTCGACGCAAAGACGGATTTTGCCGTCGCTTGCCGAAAACTGCCGGTGATCATGTCGCGGACGGTGGCCATGGCTTCGATCAACATAAAGCCATGGGGCATCCAGGTGGCCGGCAATTTCCGCCGCAGTGCCGCGATCAACCAGTGGCTCAGGGTAAGGAGCCGGTTCCCGGCCCTGCTCAACGGGCACGATCCGGTGGTCAGCCGGGTGCGCACGCCAATCGGCCGGCGCGGCATCTACGCGGTCAGGATCGGTGTCGACCATCGCGCCGATGCCAATGTCATCTGCCAGAAATTGCAAAGCATCGGTGGGGCATGCGTGGTGGTGCGCAACCGGTAATTTGACCCCGCCGGCATAATGTCTTGTCTGAGAGAGGGAGCTGTAGGTGAAAGCCAGGATCATCTTGCTCAACGGCGTCGGCAGTGCCGGCAAGTCTTCGATCGCCAGGGCCTTGCAGACAATCACCGCCGAGCCCTTCCTGCACGTCGAGATGGACATTTTCATCGCGATGCTGCCCGATGCCTTGCAGGACCACACGGATGGTTTTTCCTATGAAACGATCAAACAGGACGGCAAGCCGGCGGTCGTGATCAGGACCGGGTCGGTTGGCGCGCGAACCTTGCGCGGTATGCGCCACGCCATCGCGGCGATGGCCGGGCAAGGCAACAATCTCATCGTCGACGATGTGCTCTGCAATGGCGAAGTATCAGACTATCTCGAACTGCTGACGGGTTTCGATTTCCATGTCGTTGGCGTCCGGGCGCCACTGAAAGTGCTGGAAGCGCGTGAAGCTCGGCGGGGCGACCGCATGCCGGGGCTGGCGCGTTGGCAATATGAACGCGTGCACAAGGGCATAGATTACGACCTCGAAGTGGACACCAGCGTCCTCACGCCACTCGATTGCGCCCGTCGCATCCAGCAAAGATTTGGATTATAGGGGGCCGCCATGACAGATCTTCTCTACAGTGATCCCGACCTCGTCCAGTTCTACGACATCGAGAACCAGGGCCGTACCGATCTTAACTACTGCATCGGCCTTGCCAAAAATGGCGGCTCGGTCCTGGATCTCGGCTGCGGCACCGGACAACTGGCTGCCGAACTGGCCGCCGGGCACAGTGTCACCGGCGTTGATCCCGCATCGGCGATGCTTGACGTCGCGCGGCATAGGGCCGGCGGGCACAAGGTCGACTGGGTCGAGGCCGACGCACGAACCGTTCGCCTTGGACGGCGCTTCGATCTGGTCCTACTGACCGGGCATGCGTTCCAGGTGTTTCTGACAGGTGAGGATCAGAGCGCGGTGCTGCGCACCATTGCTGAGCATCTTGTTCCCGGGGGACGCTTCATCTTCGACACGCGAAACCCCGCCATGAAGGAGTGGCTGGAATGGACGCCGCAGCGCTCCGAACGGATGGTGGCGCATCCCGGCCTCGGGACCGTCAAGGCCTGGAATGATGTCGAACACGATCCCGCCACCAGCGTCGTCACCTATTCGACCTTCTACGAGATTCCGGGAGGCAGGCAGGTTCTGGGTGCCGAATCGAAAATCGCGTTTCCGGCAAAGGATGACCTCGCAGCGATGCTTGATGAGGCCGGCCTGCTGGTCGAGCAATGGCTGGGCGACTGGCAGGGCGAAGCCTATGTCGACACCTCGCCGGAGATCATTCCCATAGGCCGGCTGCGCTGATCCGGCAGCCGGGCCTTACGCCATCTTCGCCACGACCGTTTCGCTGAGCCAGGTGCCGATCTTGGTGCCGAGGCGGTCGGGCGAAACGGGCTTCGGCAGATAGTCGTCCATGCCTGATTCGATGCACTTGTCGCGATCACCCTTCAGCGCGTGCGCGGTGACGCCGATGATCGGTATGTGCGTGCCCGTCGAGGTCTCCATGGCCCGGATGGCGCGGGTCGCCTCGTAGCCGTTCATTTCCGGCATCGAGACGTCCATCAGGATCAGCTTGGGGCGCAGCGCCCGGTACATCTCCACCGCCGTGCGGCCGTTGCCGGCAATGCGGTAGCTCAAGCCCAACCCGTTGAGGATCTGGCCGAACACCAGCTGGTTCACGTCATTGTCCTCGGCAATGAGGATGTCGATCGGTCCGTTCGGCGCGGTTGTCGATTCCGGCGCTGCCGCGACCGGCATTGCCGGGCCGCGGATGACGGTGAAGGCGGGCGGCGCTGCCGGGGCAGCCTGCACGATCGGTTCGCGGACGAACCGCGCCTTGCCGACCTGCGAGCGGGCCTTCTGGATCACCGAGATGACCGTGCCGAGCAGCACCGCGGAGCGCGCCGGCTTGGTCAGGTGTGCTGATATGCCGAAGTCGATGATCATCTTGCCGAAATCGACCTGGTCGACCGAGGTCAGCAACACCACCGGGATGGAGGACAGCCGGCTGTCGGACGCAATGGCTCTGGCGACGTCGGCGCCGTTCATGCCCGGCATCTGGTAGTCGAGGATGATGCAGTCGACTGCGGCGCCGAGCTGGAAGGCGCGGTCAAGGAAGGCCAGGCCGACGGCGCCGCTTTCGGCGGCGGCGCAATCGAAGCTCCAGCTCCTGAGCTGCTCGAGCAGGATTTCGCGGTTGACCGGATTGTCGTCGATGACCAGCACGCGCGCGCCGGTGACGTCGACCGGCACGATCTCGTCGCGCGCCGCGGCCTGATGCGCGGGCAGCGGCACAGCGAACCAGAACACCGAGCCGCGACCGATCTCGCTCTCGACGCCGATCTTGCCTGCCATCAGGTCGACGAGGCGGGCGGCGATGGCGAGGCCCAGCCCTGTGCCCTCATGACGGCGGGTGGACGAGCCGTCCACCTGCGCGAATTTCTCGAATACATTCTGCAGTTTCTCGGCCGGTATGCCGATGCCGGTGTCTTCGACGCGGACCTTGAGCTGGACCACGTCGTTGACGATTTCGCCGCCGACATCGATCAGCACATGACCCTTCTCGGTGAACTTCACGGCATTGCCGAGCAGGTTGGTGATAATCTGCCGGAACCGGCCGGCGTCGCCGACGACATGGGCCGGCAGGCGCGGGTCGACCCGCACGATCAGTTCGAGGTTCTTTTCGGCGACGCGCGCCGAGACCAGCGTCGCAACATCCTCGACCGCCTCGGAGAGACGGAAGGGAGCGGGGTCGAGGGTGAGCTGGCCGGCATTGATCTTCGAGAAATCGAGGATGTCGTTGATGATGGTGAGCAGTGCGTTGCCGGATTTGACGATGACGTCGGTGAAGGTCTTCTGGCGCGCCGTCAAATCGGTCTTGGCCAGCAGTTCGGCCATGCCGAGCACGCCGTTCATCGGCGTGCGGATTTCGTGGCTCATATTGGCCAGGAATTCCGATTTGGCGCGGTCGGCGGCCTCGGCCTTGAACAGGGATTCGGCGGATTCGGCAAAGGCGCGGCGGATTGCCACTTCCATCGGGCGGAAGATCCAGAAGGCGACGATGGCAAGTGCCGCGAACAGGATGCCGCTCGCCCACAACAACAGCCTGTCGCTGGAGGCATCGGCCAGATGGCGCTCATCGTCCATGGCGGTGCGGACGCGGACCAGCATCGGTTGGGCGAACAGATCGTTCTGGTTGCGGATTTCGCGATAGCTCCACTCGTCGACCTTCTGCGCCACCGACATCAGGTTGAAATTGCGCACCATGTCGCGCGGCGACCAGAACAGATCGCCGTTGACGGAAGCGGACTGGAGTTCGTTGACGGTCTTGATCGACAGCCGCGGCTTGATCGCCGCAAGCTGGGCGGTCAGCGTCTCGATCTCGCCGGTCAGACGCTCCGAATGGCCGCGCGCCGATGTGGTCAGGGCATCGCGTGTCTCCGCCCGCCAGGCGGTGCCGGTCGTCTCGGCAAAGCTGGTCGCGTTGCGCAGGTCGCGGGTGAAGATGACGAGATTGCTGCTCAGCGCATCGATGTCGCGGCGAAAGGAATTGACGCGGTCAAGCGCAATCACGATACCGGCGGAAGCCAGCGCGAAGATCAGCAACCCTGAAATATAGCGGATCCGGACCGACCGGATGAAGGACGAATATTCAGGCATGCGCAACCCCAACACATACGCACCATTTTAATGGCCGGGATTACGCTTCATTTACATTAAAATTTCGTTCGTGCGGGTTGGCAGGCCATGCGAGCCGCCGGATGGACACCACGCCTAGGCCGCTTCCACGACGAGGGCGCGGATGCGGCCACTCACCGAGCCTTCCCCGAACCGTTTCCCAAGGGCATTTGCCACGTATCGCGTCGCCTCCTCCAGCGAGCCGCCGCGCGCCTCGATCTCAGCCCGCAGGGGCGTGCCCTGGCAATAGGCCGCGGCCGCCTCATATGGCGAGGAAGCGGCGCTGACGGCATCCAGCGGCTCTATGGTGATGTCCCGGACGCCGGCGGCATGCAGGTCGGCGCGGATGGCGTCTGCATCGTGATAGCCATGCGGCGTCCTCGCCATGAAGCGAGGCGGATCGGCCGGAAAGAAATGGCCGAGTGCCCGCGTCACTTCCTCGGCGAACTCGTTGTCTTCGATGGCACCCCAGACGTTGAACAGGAAATGCCCGCCCGGCCGCATCACCCGCCGCGCTTGTCCGTAGGCGCCCACCCGATCGGGGAAGAACATCGCGCCAAATTGGCAGACCACGGCGTCGAACCGGGCGTCCTCGAAGGGGAGTGCCTGGGCGTCGACCTGCTGCCAGATGATACGAGGATCGTCCGCCATCCGCGTGCGCGCGTGGTCGAGCATCGGCTGGTTAAGGTCGGTGGCCACGATGCGTGTTTGCGCCGGCAATTTTGCTGCCAGCGCACGCGTCACCACACCGGTGCCCGCCGCCACTTCGAGCACCGATTGCGGCCCGAGCTTCGACACTCTCTCCGCCAGATCCTGCGCATAGGGCTCGAAGATCAGCGGCACCATCGCCCGGTCGTAGACTTCGGGAATGGAACCGGTGAACAGCTTGTCGGTGGTCGACATGGCATCCCTCCAACTCTATCCGCACCGCGTGCGGTGGCAAAGCGATGTCGATCCTCTGCCTCGGCAGGCTTCCGCTCAAGCTCTATTTCAGAACCGGCCCTGGGGCGTGTGTGCGTCGATCAGCTCGATGTTCCGGCTGGCACAACCTCAGCTGTTACGCGCCGCCACGAACGTCGCCGCTTCCTTCAGCAATTGGGCATCGTCGCCATAGGGCTCAAGCAGTGCATGGGCCTGTTCGACGAGGCCGTGAAGCTGGCCGCGTGCCCAATTCGCACCATGCAAGGCCACCAGCGTCGCCTTGCCGGCGGCGGCGTCCTTGCCGGTCGCCTTGCCCATCTGGCTGGCATCGGCGGTCAAATCGAGCAGGTCGTCGGCAAGCTGGAAGGCAAGACCGATCGCCGAGCCGAATTCGGCCAGCCGCTCGCGGTCATCGGCTGGTGCACCGGCGATGAGAGCACCTGCCTCGCAGGCGAAACGGATCAGCGTGCCGGTCTTCATCGCCTGCAGCCGGATGATGCCGGCCTCGTCCGGCGGCGTCTGTTCGGCCTCGAGGTCGAGCTTCTGGCCGCCGACCATGCCGCCTGCCCCGGCGGCGCGGGCCAGCGCCAACACCAGGGCCGCCCGCCGCTCCGCCGGCAGGGCGGTCGCCTCGCCAGCAATGATGTCGAAGGCCAGCGTCAGCAAGGCGTCGCCGGCCAGGATAGCGGTCGCCTCGTCGAAGGCTCTGTGCACGGTCGGCTGGCCACGGCGCAGATCGTCGTCGTCCATGGCTGGCAGATCGTCGTGTATCAGCGAATAGCAATGCACGCATTCAAGGGCTGCGGCGACGCGCAGTGCCGCCTCGCCATCGGCGGAAAAAAGGGCGGCACTTTCCATGACCAGGAAAGGGCGCAGGCGCTTGCCGCCGTTCAGCACGCCGTGCCGCATCGCCGCCATCAAACGCTCAGGCCGCGCGATCTCGCCCGAAAGCGCACGGTCGTCGAGCAGCCGCCGCAGCAGCACCTCGACGGCGGCTGCCCGTCTGATCAGCGCCATTTCGAACGCCATTTGGTCGTCATTCGTCATGGCCCGGACCGGTAGCCGACACTCAGACGTTGCGCAAGAAGCCAAGCGCCATTATGCCGGGGCAGGGAGAAGCACGGGTTGGGCGGCTTGGCGGAACCGATCGTCGATCATGAAACCGAAAGACTGGACATGGCGACGAGATCGCGGGGCGTAAACCGCCGTGGTCTCAAGCGCTGGGTCCGGCGCGGCATCGTCGTGGCCGCGGTGCTGGCTTTGATTCCGGTCGTGCTGACGTTTCTGTACCTGCCATTCTTCGTGCATCCTGTCTCGACGCTGATGCTGAAGGACCTGGCGACGTTCTCCGGTTACGACCGCCGCTGGGTGTCGATCGACGGCGTGTCGCCGGTGCTGGCCAATTCCGTCATCATGTCGGAGGACGGGCAGTTCTGCTTTCATCGTGGCGTCGATCTCGGCGAATTGCGGGGCGTCGTCGACGACGCGCTGGCCGGCGAAGCAACGCGCGGCGCCTCGACCATCACCATGCAGACGGTCAAGAACCTGTTTCTCTGGTCGCGGCCGCTGGGCTCGGTGCGCAAGGTGGTCGAATTGCCGCTGGCCGTCTATTTCGATGCGGTGATGTCGAAACGGCGCATTATGGAAATCTACCTCAACATCGCCGAGTGGGGGCCGGGCATCTACGGCATCGAGGCTGCGGCACAGCACCATTTCGGCGTTTCGGCAAAACAGCTGTCGCGACGGCAGGCCGCCTTGCTTGCGGTCTCCTTGCCAAATCCGATCGCCCGCAATCCGGCCAAACCCGGGCCTGGCTTGAGGCGGCTCGCCAATCTGATCGAGCGGCGCGCCGGCCGCTCCGGCGCCTATGTCGGTTGTCTCCGCTAGCCGATCCAAAAAAATTCGCGCCAGTGCTGGCCAAAACGGCACAGGGCGTGTATAGGCACCCGACTTTCTCAGATTTAGGCCCCGACATGGCCCTTTCACGAGGGCGGGCGGGGCTTTTGACCATGTAGTGGAGCATATCCATGGCCGTTCCGAAACGAAAAACCTCTCCGTCCAAGCGCGGCATGCGCCGCTCGGCCGACGCCCTCAAGGCCCCGACCTATGTCGAGGACAAGAATTCCGGCGAAATGCGCCGTCCGCACCATATCGACCTGAAGACCGGCATGTATCGCGGTCGCCAGGTGTTGACCCCCAAGGAAAGCTGAGACCAGCTTTTTCAAAGGTTTGAATTTCCAAAAGGACCGGCCGGTGGCTGGTCCTTTTGCGTTTGGGCGGGCCGGCAGCGCAGGCGTGCACCGCCGGCGTTGCAAATCCTTCGGCCGGCAACCGGCTGACATGGTTGTTGCGTGCGGTCTTCGACCGTGTTCAGCGCCGATGGCGAAACATCTTGACGACGTGGCTATGGCGCATTCTACAAAGGATCGCCCCCACATGGAGACGCCAGATGTTCGGTGCCATTCCGCTGCTGATCGTGCCTTTCGTGCTCTACAACCTCGGACTGCTGGGAATTTTCGGCAGCGGTGACGATCCGTGGGCGAGCGAGGTCTTCTCCTTCAGCATGATGTCGGGCGGCGTGTTCTCGATGACGCTGGGCGACCTGATGATACTGATCGGGCTGATCTTCCTGTTCCTCGAAATGGCGAAGTCGGTGCGCACGACCAACGCCTCGATCATGGACCATCTTCTGTCGACGCTGGTGTTCGTGGCCTTCCTGGTCGAGTTCCTGCTGGTGAAGGGCGCGGCCCATTCCGTCTTCTTCACGCTGATGGTCATCGCGCTGTTCGATGTGCTGGCCGGATTCGCGGTGTCGATGCGATCGGCCAGCCGAGACATCAATCTGAATTAGTTCCTCAGCGAAGCGATTGGCAGAAACGCGCATCGCTTCGTTATCCCAGGGCCTCCGCGACGGAGCTTCGCTCCTGCTTCGCCCAGTGATGACCAAAGTGGAGAGGATTCAGCCCGGATCGGGGATGAAGCCGGCGGCCTCGATGCCGGCGATCGCCGCGGCTTCGTCATTGTCCGACGTGTCGCCTGAGATGCCGACGGCGCCGATGATGGCTCCGGCCTTGTCGCGGATCAGCACGCCGCCGACCACCGGCAGCACGCGTCCGCCCGAGACGTCCGAGATGCCGGCCACCAGGTGCGGGCGCTCCTTGGCGAAGGCCTCGACTTTGCGCGAGCCCATGCCGATGGCGAGCGCACCGTAGGCCTTGCCGGCCGACATTTGCGGGCGCAGGAACGAGGCGCCGTCCTGGCGCTGGAAGGCGACCAGATGCCCGCCGGCATCAAGCACCGAAACGCCGAGCGGCTTGAGCTTGAGATCGGCGCCCTTGGCAAAGGCGGCATCGATGATTTGCCTGGCTTTTTCGAGCGGCAGTGCGGTCATGGCAGTCTCCTGTTTGAAAACGCGTCGATCATCGACCGTCGACGGGCGAGATAACATCCCCGTTTCGGTTGAAATTGCTTCGCGTGAAGGGGCGGGATGGAAGCAGCTTTCACCGATGCCATCAGGACAGGCATTAGCGCTTATGGCTCAAGGGGTGGCTGCTATTTTTTCTTGGCGCGGGTCGGCTTCTTGGCGGGTGCCGCCGGCGCATTGGCTAGGTCTTCGGCTTCCTTAGCGAGACGCAGCGCCCGCAGCTTGTTGGTCTTGGCCTGGCGGGCGTCGCTCTCGGCGACGTATTCGGCCATCGCCTTCTGGCGGACGGTTGCCGCCTCTTCCTGCTTCTTGAAACGCAGGTCGGCGCGCGCGCGGGCAGCATCCCGAGAGTTTTCAACCAAGACCTTATCCAATCCCGTAAATGTGATTTTCCGCCTCTTCTAGCAGAGTCGGCCCCAAAACGGGAAAATAAGTTAATTACGCGGATGTGCTGGCGGCGGGGGCCTTGCTGGCAACCACGGCCTCATAGGCGGCCTGCAAGGTCGCGCGGACAGAAGGACCCGCTGCAGTATCGAGCGGCATGCCGAGATGTTCATGGCGCAACTCGTCCATGAATTTGTCCCACATCGGCTGTCCGCCCTTTTCCAGAAGTTCGGCGCGGATCGACAATTCGTCGCTGACCGGCAGCCAGACGCGGCCCCAGGAGCCGAGATGGGCCAGGATCGGCACCAGCGTGATCGCCATCTCGGTCAGGCTGTAGATCGCCTTCTGCTTGTGCGAGGGGTCGTCGGCCTTGGTCAGCATGCCCAGTTCCATCAGCCGCTTCAGCCGGTCGGCGAGGATGTTGGAGGCGATGCCTTCCATCGATCCGTTGAGCAGCTCGCGAAAATGACGCCTGCCGCCGAAGATCATGTCGCGAAGGATGATCAGGCTCCAACGGTCGCCGAACACTTCCAGCGACAGGTTGATTGGGCACCCGGACCGGCGATCCATGCTCATGAGATTTTTCTCCAAAACCGGTTGCATTATCGTATCGGTTTTATTATCGTGCAACCGATTGCAAAATGCAATCGGTATTGCAGGAGAGGAGGCCGCCGTGACGACGACCGAACGCCCCGAAATAATATCCGAAACCTTTGGCGATCCGGCGAACCCGCCGCTGTTGCTGATCATGGGAGCGATGGCTTCGATGCTGTGGTGGCCGGAGGCGTTCTGCCGGAAACTGGCCGGTGCCGACCTGTTCGTGATCCGCTATGACAATCGCGACACCGGCCGTTCGACCAAATACAAGTCGGGAGAGCCGCCCTACACGTTCGATGACATGGCCGACGATGCAATGCGCGTTCTCGACGACCACAGCATCGGCAAGGCGAATGTCGTCGGCATGTCGATGGGCGGCATGATCGCGCAGCTTGTGGCGTTGAAACACCCGTCCCGTGTCGCGTCGCTGACCGTCATCAGCAGCTCGCCCGTGGGAATCGACACATCCGACCTTCCCGGGACGACCGAAGCCTATACGGAACACTCGGCCGAGGGCGCCAAAGTCGATTGGTCGGACCGTGGTCAGGTGGTCGACTTCATCGTCAGGGATGCGCGGGCGATCGCCAGCATCGCACATCCATTCGACGAGGCCCGGATGCGTGCCTTTGTCGAGCAGGATCACGACCGCTCCGGCGGCTTCCTGAGCGCGACCAACCATTTCATGCTCAAGGGCGGCGACGCCTGGAAGGGCCGCCTGCACGAGATCGCGGCGCCGCTGCTGGTCATCCACGGCATGGCTGACCCGATCTTTCCGGTCGAACATGGCGAGGCGCTGGCCGAGGCGGTCACCGGCGCGAAAATTTTCCGGATCGAAGGTGGCGGCCACGAGCTGCACCCGGACGACTGGGATGTGATTGTCGCGGGCATCGTTGCCCAGGCCCATGCCGCTTGAAGCGGCAAGCGGGCCTTGACGGGCTATGCTTGCCGCAGTGTCTGACCCTTGATGAGCAGCACGGCGCCGGCCACCGATAAACCACGAAACAGATGAGCAAAAAATGTCCCTGACGCTTCATTTCCATCCGCTGGCCTCATTCTGCTGGAAGCCGTTGATCGCCCTGTATGAGAACGCGACGCCGTTCACGCCTGTCATCGTCGATCTCGGCAAGGCGGAGTCGCGCGAGGCCTTCCTGCAGATTTCGCCGGCCGGCAAGATGCCGGCGCTGCGCGACGATGCGCGCGACCGCACGGTGCTGGAATCGACCATCGTTGTCGAATATCTGGCCGCGCACTATCCGGGGCCGGTCGACCTCGTTCCCGCCGACATCGACCTGGCGCTGGCAGTTCGCCAAGCCGATCGCTTCTATGACTTCTATGTGCAGGAGCCGATGCAGAAAATCGTCGGCGACCGGTTGCGGCCGCAAGACAAGACCGACCCGTTCGGCGTCGAGCAGGCTCGCGGCCAGCTGCGCAATTCCTACGCCATCATCGAGCAGGACATGCAGTCGAAGACGTGGGCGATGGGCGACACCTTCACCATGGCCGATTGCGCGGCGTCCCCGGCGCTGTTCTATGCCAACAAGGTCGAGCCGCTAGGCGACAAATACCCGACCGTGAAACACTACCATGACCGGCTTCTGCAGCGGCCTTGCTTTGCCCGGGTTGTCGAGGAAGCGCAGCCCTACTTCAAGTTCTTTCCCTCCAATAATGGCTGATCGGGATGCTGCACGATCTCGCCCCAGACGCTCGCCGATACGGTCGGTCAACTGACCGAGCCGCTGGCAATGACACTGAGAAGCTCAGGCTTCCCAGAACTGATCGAGCCAGATGTTGAGTTTGAGGAAGCCAGTGCCGCTCACCGTATAGACGCGCCTTGTTCCTTCCGGTTTGGCGTGGACCAGGCCGGCATCGAGCAGCACTTTCAGATGCTGCGACACGGCTGGGCGCGAGACCGGCAAGCCGGCGGCCAGTTCGGTGACGGTTTTCGGGCCGCGGCGAAGTTCTTCCAGAAGATGGCGCCGGTTGGGATCGGCAATCGCCATGAAGGCGTCGGAAAACATCATGCCTGTATTAGTGCGGCAAAGCCTTTCGAATCTCAACCGTCTGCTTCTGCTTTTCTTCTGGGATCAAGCCGCAATGCTTCAGGGGTCACCGAACGGTCGGCCGGCTGCGTCTTGAAGGCGTCACGATCCCCGATCGGCACCGGCGCGCGGCGGCTGATGCGCAGCAGCGTGTAGCCCGCCAGGCAGAGATGCGCCAAGGCGGTCGCCAGGAACAGACCTTCCGGGCGCATCCAGCCCATCAAAGCGGCGGCGAGCAAGGGTCCAATCATCGTGCCGAAGCCGTAGAGCAGCAACAGCCCGCCAGATACCTTGACGAAATCCTCCGAGCGCGCGTGGTCGTTGGCATGCGCCACGGCAATCGAATAGAGCGTGTAGGCGAAGGCGCCATAGGCCGCACTGAAGACGATGACGAAGATGCTGGAGCGTGGCTCGAACAGAAAGATCATGAGCGCGAACAAGGCGGCGCCGAAAGCCGCACCGGCCAGCACGAAGCGCCGGTCGGTCTTGTCCGAGAGGCGCCCGGCCGGAAGCTGCATGGCCGCACCGGCAACGACCACAAGGCTCATCATCAGGGCGATCTCGGCCGTGGAAATGCCGATGCGGGCGCCGTAGACCGCGCCAAGCGTGCCCCAGGCGCCGTTGGCGATGCCGATCAACACGCAGGCGACCGCCGATACCGGCGAATTGACATAAAGGCCTTTGACGTCGAGCGAGACATCCTGCAGCGGCTTGGGGTGGGAAGCGCTTGAGACCGCGGTTGGAATGAGCGAGAGGCAAAACAGGATGCCGGTGATCATGAACAGCGACGCCGACTTCACGTCGCCGCCGGCAACGATCATCTGCCCGCCCATGATCGAGGCATAAGTGACCATCATGTAGAGGCCGAAGACGGTGCCGCGGTTCTCGTTGGTGGCCTTCTCGTTCAGCCAGCTTTCGATGACCATGAAGGCACCGGCCATGGTGAAGCCTGTGAAGGCGCGCAGCAGGATCCAGACATATTCGTCGATGATCAACCCGGTGAGCAGCGCCACGATGGCGCCGGATGCGGCAAAGGCGCCAAATGCGCGCACGTGGCCTGCGCGGCGCACGATGCGCGGTGCGAAGAAGCAGCCAGTGACGAAGCCGCCGGCCCACGCCGTGCCCATCAGGCCGAGCGATGCGGTCGAGAAACCTTCCAGTTGACCGCGCAGGGGCAAGAGCAGCCCATGCAATCCAGATGCCGCGAGCAGGAAAGCGGTGCCGCGAAGCAGCGAGAGGATCGGTCTGTAGGTTGCGAACATTGTTTGATCCGGCTCAGGTTTGGCGGGGACGCTGGGTCTGAAGACAGTCGCATTCGGGCTTTTCGGCGGCGGGCTTTGCGCCCGCGCTTCTATCCGCGGCGGAACAGTGCTTCGGCCGCGGATTTGGTGGTGTCCTTGGCCTTGAGTTCGGCTTCCAGGCGGGCGATTTCGTCGCGCAGGATGCCGATCCGCTCGGTCAAGTCGCTGACGGAAAGCAGTGACAGGTCCTGCCCGATCTCGTGCGGGCGCGCCTTCTTCTTGGGTTCGTCGTCGAAGATCGCCATCGTCGCTCCTCCTCCGCCAAGACCAGATTGGCCATTTGCCTGATTTGGCAATCAGCATACATAGGGCAGGGGCGTCGATGCAAACAGCCGATCGGATAACGGCGAGGAAAGACGGGAAATCTCATGGCGAGCGGACAGAAGATTCCGGCAAGAATGACGGCCATCGCGATCTCGGAGCCTGGCGGTCCACGGGTGCTGAAGCCGGAAACGCGCGACGTGCCGCAGCCCGGGCCCGGCGAGATCCTGATCAAGGTGCATGCCGCCGGCGTCAATCGGCCCGATATCCAGCAGCGCAAGGGTGCGTATCCGGCACCGCCCGGCGCATCGGACCTGCCGGGCCTCGAGGCATCGGGCGAAGTGGCCGCCCTTGGCGACGACATATCGCGCTGGCGTATCGGCGACCGCGTCTGCGCGCTGACGCCGGGCGGCGGCTATGCCGAATATGTCAAGGTTCATGCCGGCAGCGTGCTGCCGTTGCCCGCCGGCTTCACCCATACCGAAGCCGCGGCTGTGCCGGAAAACTACTTCACCGTCTGGCACAATGTGTTCGAGCGTGGCGGCCTCAAGAAAGGCGAGACGCTGCTCGTCCATGGCGGCTCGTCCGGCATCGGCACGACAGCAATCCAGCTTGCCTCGGCCTTTGGCGCCTATGTCATCACCACCGCCGGCAGCAAGGAGAAATGCGACGCCTGCCTGAAGCTCGGCGCAGACCGGGCGATCAACTATCGCGAGGCGGATTTCGTCGCCGCAGTCAAGGAGGCGACGGGCGGCAAGGGCGCCAATGTCATCCTCGACATGGTCGGCGGCGACTATGTGGGGCGCAACTACGAGGCTGCTGCGGTTGAGGGCCGGATCGTCCAGATCGCCGTGCAGGCCGGTGCTGTCGCAAGCGCGGATTTTTCGAAGATCATGGTCAAGCGGCTTACCCACACCGGGTCGACGCTGAGGCCACGCACCGTCGAGTTCAAGGCGGCGATCGCGGCGGCGCTGGAAGCGCAGGTGTGGCCGTTGCTCGGCACGCGCAAGGTTGCTCCTGTCATGGACATGATCTTCCCGCTCAGCGAAGCCTGGCGGGCGCATGAGCGGATGGAAGACGGCGAACATATCGGCAAGATCGTGCTCGACGTCGGCTAGGCCGTATCGATACTCGGCCGGCCTGCAGGCCGGGCGAGCGAGGTCCGCGCCCGTGGCTGCCTACAAGATGAACAGAAGCTTAATGCTGCAATGCAGCATTTGCATCATTGCTATGCAAAATCAGCCATTCAAGTCCTCATCGATGACGCCTATTTGAGCACCATCGAAACGAACATCATTTTGGAGGACTACCATGAACCCGATCCGCGCTTTCCGTAACTGGCGTATGTACACCGAGACCGTCCGCGAACTGAACCGTCTCAACGCACGTCAACTCAGCGATCTCGGCATCAACCGCGCCGACATCGAAAAGATCGCCCGCAGGGCTATCTAAAGCCACGTCTGGTCCGCTCCGGCGGACCAGACGTGGAAGCCAGAGCCGCACCAGACGACTTTTGTCGCGGTTCCGAGCCCGCTGGACCCAGTCCGGCGGGTTTTGTCGTTTTGGGGCCGGCAACGACCGAATATGGTTCGACGGCAATCAGGGGTTGACCTCAGCTTTCCACAAGGCATCGGGATGATGCGCCTACTCAGTTTGGCTTGCGGCAATGGCGCAAGCGCAGTCCGGCCGATTGCTTCCAAAAACGTTGCGAAACGACCCGAGAGCGGTTATACAGACCGCGAATTTCCCATTTTGGTGGCTCTAAACCACCGCCCGCGCGGGAACGCGGGCGAACGAGAAGGATTTGTAAAATGGCCAATACGCTGCTGATGCCCAAGGCGACCGCTGTCTGGCTGGTCGACAATACCGCACTTTCCTTCGAGCAGATCGCGCAGTTCTGCGGGCTGCATCCGCTCGAGGTCAAGGCAATCGCCGACGGTGAATCGGCGCAAGGCATCAAGGGCATGGACCCGATCATGACCGGACAGCTGACCCGCGACGAGATCGCCCGTGCCGAGAAGGACCCGAACCAGCGCCTGAAGCTTTCGGACCCCAAGGTCCGGGTGCCCGAATCCAAGCGCAAGGGGCCGCGCTACACGCCGCTGTCGAAGCGCCAGGACCGGCCGAACGCGATTCTGTGGCTGGTGCGCAACCATCCCGAGCTCAAGGACGCGCAGATCTCGCGCCTCGTCGGCACCACCAAGTCGACGATCGAACAGATCCGTGAGCGCAAGCACTGGAATTCGGCCAATCTGCAGCCGATGGATCCTGTCACGTTGGGCCTTGCCTCGCAGATCGACCTCGACATGGAAGTCAATCGCGCCTCGCGCGGCCGCGAACAGGCGCAGCCGGTCGGCGACACGCTGCTGCCGGCGGCCTTGACCGAGCGGCTGGTGCCGGCTCCCGAGAAGCCCAAGGACGAGGATGCCGAACTCGACGCCAACGCCGTGTTCGCCAAGCTTTCGGCCTTGAAGTCGAAGAACACGGACAATGACGACGACGAGTGAGGTTGTCTGACATTCTAATAAAAAGCCCGCTTCGAGCGGGCTTTTTATTGGGTCAACAACTCAGCTGCGCGCCGCGCGATCCGGCGCCATGCCATAATCTTCGCTGCGCTCCACCGCGCGGTAGAAGTCGGCAAGCTGCTTGCCGCGCTCGGGCTTGAAGATGCGGCCAGCGATGACCACGGAGGCGATGCGATCGATGCGGAAGGCGCGAAAATCGTCGCGCATCTCGCACCAGGCGACCAGCGTCCACACCTTGCCCCAAAACCACAGGCCGAGCGGGCGGATATCGCGGGCGGTGCCGCGGCCGGCCTCGTCGGAATAGTCGATGGTCAGCACCTGCCGTTTTTCGACCGCGCGCTCGATCAGGTCAATCGCCTCGCGAGCAGCGTCGCTGACCACCCACATCGGTGTGTGGATCTCAGTGCGGGCGATGCGGTCTTTCTCGGCATCGGGCAATACGGCGCCGATCTTGACCAGCGCCTCGTCGGCGGCCCTCGCCATGGCGGCACCGCCAAAGGCGCGCACCATGCGGGCGCCGGCGACCAGCGCGACGATCTCGTCACGCGTGAACATCAGCGGCGGAAGGTCGAAACCCTCCCTCATCATATAGCCAACGCCGGCCTCGCCGTCGATCGGCACTCCGGTCGACTGCAAATCGGCAATGTCGCGATAGATGGTTCGCTCGGAAACTTCGAGCCACGTGCCGAGCTTCTGGGCAGTGACCAGTCGGCCACCGCGCAGATGCTGCACGATCTGGAAGAGCCTGTCGGCGCGGCGCATCGTATGGTCCCTCGGCGTTGTCTCTATGCATGTCGCCCGAAACCGGTCCACCTCTGGGTGGCATGCATCGTGTTTTCGCGCATGCCGCTATCCCAAAACCGCAGAACACTTTTGGGCGGCATGTATCATGGCTTCAGCCCTTCGCGCTTGCGCTGCGCGGCGACGAACTCCGCGCCGAAGGACAGTTTCTTCGTCGTCGGTGTTTTCGCATCGAGCACGCGCCAGAATGGTGCCACGCCACTCAGCGTCATACCGCGCTGGAGGTCCTCGTTGGCGGCTTCGGCAACAGTGCGCAGATGATAGCCTATGGTGACCGGGCATGTCACTTCGGCGCCATGCTCTATGGCAAGTGCTGTACGCAGCGCACGCATATCCATCTCGACGCCTTCGGGAATCGAGCGGATGAAATCATCGACCTGGCGCGCCGTCGGCACCAGCATAGGCTGGCCTTCGACGACATCGGCCATCGTGCGCGGCGTCGGCCTCACGCCGTTGATGCCTGGTGTGCTCAGTCTGTCGTTCCAACTCTTCATCGATCGTCCTTTAACGCCAATGCGCAGTGTCCGAAGCTGGCACCATTGCACGCCCCTCCTGACAGCATACTGTCAGGAGGCTTCAGCGTACTCCTTGGCGAACAGCGTCCGCATCTGTGCGAGATCGCTGCCTCTTTCGGGGTAGAGCGCCTTCAGAAAGGCGAGTGCGAAGGTGCCTGGTGCCGAGCCCGGTGCGGAAACGATGTTGCCGTCGGCTACGGCATGCGGCACATCCTCGTAGTTCTCGGCACCGGCATAACCGGCTTCATGACCCTTGATCCACTCGCGGCCATTGCTGGTATGCCTGGCCTTCTCGAAAAGGCCGGCTCGGGCCAGCGCCAGCGTGCCGGCGCAGATGCCGCCGACCACGCCGCCGCGCGATGCAATGGCGGCAAGCAGGTCGCCTACATCAGGCGGTGCCTTGCCCGTCCACCGGTCGGAACCAATGACGGCAATGGCATAGAGATCGGCATTCTCGCCGGCGCCTGTTGCGCGATCAGGGATCAGCCGAAAGCCGCTAATGCCCGTCACCTGCTTGCCATCAGGCGTGAGCGACACGGCACGGGCGCCGAACCATTCGACCGCCGAGGCCGCCAGCAGCCCATACTCCCAGTCAGCGAAGCCTTCGATGAAAAGGAAACCGATTGTCTTTTGTTCGGGCATAAGCGCGCTCCGCGTGTCGACCTGTTACCCTGCTTGTTATCTGGGCGTTGACGCGCCCACATCCAATCGCCGGGTCGAAAAATTGGCTTCAATTGCCGCGAGAGCCACGGTCGGCGTACATGTCGGGCCAGCCGATATCCTTGCGAATGTCCGCCGGCAGCGAGTTCATGAACCGCTGGGTGCGGATCTCGTTGCGCATCGTCCGGATCTTGCCGACATAGTGCTGCATGCCGCGCAGAATGGTGTAACCGTTCATGGCTAAGTCTCCTCTCTCTGTGTAGAGGCACTATCGCATACCCCTCCTGACAGCAGTCTGTCAGGAGGATGTCAGGGCGCGAGACAATAGTTGCGGCCGGTGCGCGCGCCGCAGGCAAGGCATCGCTTCTCGCCGCATCGAGCGGTGCCTCAAGGCAGGTTTGCGACGTCCGATTGTTCATGGCGACGACGTTGTTTTCGGCGCCGCTGTTCAGCGTCCGGCGACGGACTGTCGGAATACGAGGCCTTCAGCGAGGTGACCGCAGGTCTGATATGAAGGGAGAAAATTCTTCCCCAACAGCAGGGAGACGACGATGAGCTTGCAACTGACAGGTATCCACCATCTGACCGCCATCACCGCCAATGCGCCTGGCAATCTTCATTTCTACACCAAGGTGCTGGGTCTGCGGCTGGTCAAGAAGACCGTAAACCAGGACGACACCTCGGCCTACCACCTCTTCTATGCCGACGGCGAAGCGACGCCGGGCACCGACCTTACCTTCTTCGACTGGCCGGTCGGCCGCGAGCGGCGCGGCACGCACAGCATCGTGCGGACCAGCCTCAGGGTCGGCAGCCGGGAGAGCCTTGCCTGGTGGAAGCAACACTTG
The DNA here is from genome assembly GCF_003998295.1 of Mesorhizobium sp. M7A.F.Ca.US.011.01.1.1. NCBI lineage: Bacteria > Pseudomonadati > Pseudomonadota > Alphaproteobacteria > Hyphomicrobiales > Phyllobacteriaceae > Mesorhizobium > Mesorhizobium sp. M7A.F.Ca.US.011.01.1.1. Next base: position 13,348 of record NZ_RZRT01000046.1, on the reverse strand, counting down.
ACCGATGAAGGCCTGGCAACTGGAGAGGTCGCCGACATCGGCGGTTATGCGTCGTTGGACTTCGAAGATCCCGAGGGCCAGCGTCTGCGCCTGGTCAGCGATGGCGGCAAGGGCGGCAGCCATCCCTGGGCGCAAAGCCCGGTACCGGTCGAGCACCAGATACGCGGGCTCGGGCCGATCGTCATCAGCGTTCCCGACATCACCAACACCGAAGCGGTGGTGACCAAAGTGATGAACATGCGCAAGGCGCGCGACTATGTCTCGCCGGAGGGGCAGGTTCACGTCTTCGAAATGGGAGAGGGCGGGCCGGCGGCGGAGTTGCATGTCCTGGTGCAGCCGGGACTGGCGCCGGCGCGGCAAGGCGCGGGTGCGGTTCACCATGTCGCCTTCAGGGCGCCGGACCAGGAGACGCTGCATCAATGGACGGCGCGGCTGGCCGAGTTCCGGCTGCCGTCGAGCGGCGAGGTCGAGCGCTATTATTTCCGTTCGCTCTACTTCCGCGAGCCGAATGGCATCCTGTTCGAGATCGCAACCGACGGGCCGGGGTTCACCGCCGATGAGCCGCTGGAAACACTGGGGGAAAGCCTCGCCTTGCCGCCATTCCTCGAACCGAAGCGGGCTTCGATCGAGGCTGGCCTCAAGCCGCTGAAGTAGATCGTTTTCCCAGTCGCAGACGGGCGCCGCGTTCCGACCTAGGATCGCGGCGTCGTTCTTTCTCAGGCAATGAACGACGTGTTTTGACAGCAGGGCGCGTTGCTGGTCAAAGGCGGCATGACGAAATTCCTCGCCCTTGTCATCGTCGGTTTCATGGTCATTCAACTGATCAAGCCGCTCGGCTGGCCAGGCCTCAAGCGACGCGGCGATTTCTGGAAGCTGGCACTGCTCGCCATGGCCGCGATTTCACTGGCGGCCGTGCTCGGGCATTTGACGTAGGACGGCACTTGTCGTCGGTGCCCAATTGCCAAGCACCGGGTCAACCAGATGCTCGGCCCAGGCCCGGTAGCCTGCTTCCGAGGCGTGAAAGCCGTCCGAGGCAAAGCCGGCTTCCGGATTGGTGATCGGCAGGCGCGGCGCCGGCACCGCGCCGCGCTCCAGGCAAAGGCGTTCGCCCATCCGGTTCATGTCGGTGGCGCGAATCTCAAGAATTTTTCCGAGCAGCGGCGGCATGGCCGGCGCCCGGGTAAACTCCAGCACCGGCGACCATACCACGCGTGCTTCCGGCCATTTGGCGCGCAGGCCGTAGAGCAGGCCACCGAACTCCTTCTTGAAGCGCGACACGGAATGAAAATTCTTGGTGTCGTTGGTGCCGATGGCCAGCACGATATGCGTCCACGGTTCGGCCGACAGATTGGGCAGGACATGGTCGCGTATCTGGCCCGACGTTGCCGAATTGAAGCCGGCCGCCCGCCAGCGCACGGCGCGGTCTGTGCTTTGTGAAATCAGCACGGCGAGCTGCGCGGCAAGCCCGTCTTCCGAATTGCCGATGCCGACCGAAGCGGCGGAGGAATCGCCCAGCACCAGAAGCGAGATCGCCGGCGCCTTGCCTGGTATTTCGTGCATGACCGGCCCTTGCGCCGGCAGCATGCGCGTGGTGCGGCGTCGCACGCCGAGGCCTTGCCAAATATAGACCGGGAAGGCGAGCCAGGTGAGTAGGGCCGGGAAGCGCATAGCAGTACCGTTAAACGATCAGCGGCAGCCTTAGCGCATGTTTTGGTCGACGGGAACGCTCTTCAATCGCAGCAACTCGCCTGCCCCGCTTGCTTGCCCTGATATTCATCGTGCAGCCGCACCCAATCCATCAGTCCGTGATAGGGGCCGTTCTCGTTGCGGCCCTTCGGCGTCATGTCGAGATAGTCGTAGGCGCCGATCTGCGCCTCGCCGCCGCGGGCGCGCGACATGAAGGTGAGCAAGATGTCGCCGGTCTCGTCCCGGTAGAAAACGCTGGTGCCGGGAAGCTCCTTCGATGTCCGTGGACGGGTCTCGAAATTGTAGGTGGTGTCGCCGGCGGCGATCTGCTTGTCGGTGAAGGAGACCTGCATGTCGAAGTTGAAATCCGAGGCATAGGACGACACCCAGTCGAACTTCCAGCCCATGCGCTGCTTGTAAGGCAGAAGTTCCGCCAGTGGGGCGCGCGAAACCACGACCAGCGACACGTCGTGATGCCGCAGATGCTGATTGGCGCCGTCGATATGGTCGGCAAGGAATGAGCAGCCCTCGCAATGATTGACGCAGCCCGGCCCGAACATGAAGTGATAGACGATCAGCTGGCTGTTGCCGGCAAACAGGTCGGCCAGTCTCTTCGGCCCTTGCCCGGTCTCGAAGACATAGTCCTTCCGGATCTTCAGCCAGGGCAATTCACGCCGCTCAGCCGCGATCCGCTCGCGGAGCCGCGTCAGTTCCTTCTCGCGCGCCAGATGCGCCTTGTGCGCCTGGAACCAGTCTTCGCGCGAAACGACCTTGTTGCGATGCATGAACCTCTCCCTGAAGTGTCATTCCAAGGACGTTCGGGATGAGCACAACCCGACATCGCCCGAGAGGAAATAAGGACGGAGAGGCTCCGCCCCAAGCCCGGCAAGTCACAAACAAAAAACCCGGGCGCATCGGCCCGGGTTCGAAGGAGGAAGAAAGGACTGTGGTCAGGCGGCCTGTTCCAGGCTCGCCTTCCATTTTCCGAGCGCTGCCAAATGATTCATGTGGGCGCGATGGGTGAAGGCGGCCTGACCGGCGGCGACGTTCGAGGCCTTGCCGCTCCAGGCTTTCTGTGGCGCGGCCTGCAGCGCGCGACCATAGGAGAAGGTCAGCTTCCACGGGTGCGGCCCGATGGCGTTGATGGCGTTGAGGTTGGCGGTCGCCTCCTCGTCCTCCTGGCCGCCGGAGAGGAAGGCGATGCCCGGCACCGCTGCCGGCACGGTTTCGCGGAACAGTTTTATGGTCTTTTCGGCGACTTCTTCGGGGCTGCTCACCTTGCCCGATTTCCTGCCGGCCAGCACCATGTTCGGTTTCAGGATAGTGCCTTCCAGCACGACGCGCGCCGCATGGAGTTCGTCATAAAGTTTGATCAGCGTTGCTTTCGAGATGTCGTAGCAGGTGTCGATGTCGTGGGCGCCATCCATCAGCACCTCCGGCTCGACGATCGGCACGATGCCGGCTTCCTGGCAAAGGGCGGCATAGCGGGCGAGCGCATGGGCGTTGGAGCCGATCGAGGTCCCCGAAGGCACGCCTTTGGCGATATCGATGTCGATCACCGCGCGCCATTTGGCGAAGCGGGCGCCGAGCTTGTAGTAGTCGGCAAGGCGCTCGCGCAGGCCGTCGAGGCCTTCGGTGATGGTGTCGCCGGGAAACCTGGCCAGCGGCCTGGCGCCGGCATCGACCTTGATGCCGGGGATGGCGCCGGCCGCCTTGATGATGTCGACCAGCGGCGTGCCGTCGGCGGCCTTCTGGCGGATCGTCTCATCATAGAGGATTACGCCGGAGATGTAGCGGGTCATCGCTTCCCTGGTGCGGAACATCATCTCGCGGTAATCGCGGCGGCTGTCGGCGGTCGATTCGACGCCAATGACGTCGAAGCGCTTCTTGATGGTGCCGGAACTTTCGTCGGCGGCCAGCAGGCCCTTGCCATCGGCGACGATCGCAGCGGCAATGTCTTCGAGACGTTCGCTCATTGTTGCTTCTCCTGAAACGGTTGTTCCGCGCTTAACGGAAGTCTACCGCCAAAGGAATGGCATCGGAAAGCTCGAATCGATTGAAAGCCTCGGGCGGCCTTGTTCGCTCTCCGAGTGTTGATCGCCTCGGAGCCTCAGCGCTTCAAGACGTCGACGCCGGGCAGCGGCTTGCCTTCCATCCATTCCAGGAAAGCGCCGCCGGCGGTCGAGACATAGGTGAAGTCGTCGGCGACGCCGGCATGGTTGAGCGCCGCCACCGTATCGCCACCGCCGGCGACCGAGACCAGCTTGCCGGCCTTGGTGCGCGACGCCGCGTGCTTGGCAGCTGCCACCGTCGCATGATCGAAGGGCGCGATCTCGAAGGCGCCGAGCGGGCCATTCCAGACCAGTGTCGCGGCGCGGTCGATCCATTCGCCAATGGCCGTCACGGTTTTGGCGCCGACATCGAGGATCATGCCGTCGGCCGGCACATCCGATATAGCGACGGTCTCGCAGGCCGCGCCCGCCTTGAACTCCCTGGCGACGACGCCGTCGACCGGCAGGATGATGGCGCAGCCGGCCTCGGCCGCCTCGATCATGATCTGCTTGGCGGTCGCGGCGAGATCATGCTCGCACAGCGATTTGCCGACATTGGTGCCACGCGCGGCAAGAAAGGTGTTGGCCATCCCGCCACCGATGACGAGGGCATCAACCTTCTTCACCAGGTTCATCAACAGATCGATCTTGGTCGAGACCTTGGCGCCGCCGACAATGGCGACGACCGGACGAACCGGTTTTCCCAGGCCCTTCTCCAGCGCCTCAAGCTCGGCCTGCATGGTGCGGCCGGCGAAGGCCGGCAACAGATGCGCCAGCCCCTCTGTCGAAGAATGCGCGCGGTGCGCGGCCGAGAAGGCGTCGTTGACGAAAATATCGCCATTGGCGGCGAGTTTTTCCGTGAAGGCCGGCTCGTTCTTCTCCTCGGCCTTGTAGAAGCGGGTGTTTTCGAGCAGCAGCACGTCGCCCTTGTTCATGGCGGCGACAGCGCTTCCGGCCGTGTCGCCGACGCAATCCGAGGCGAAACCAACGGGACGGCCGAGCACGTCGGCTGTCGCCCTGGCGATAGGCTCCAGCGAGAATTCGGGCGAGGGGCCATCCTTGGGCCGGCCGAAATGGGCGAGCAGGATGACCTTGGCGCCCTTGGCCGATAGCTCGGCGATAGTCGGTGCGATGCGTTCGATGCGGGTGGCATCGGTGACTTTGCCCTCAGTGACAGGCACGTTGAGGTCGACGCGCACCAGCACGCGCTTGCCGCTGATGTTGCCGATATCGTCGAGTGTCTTGAAGGCGGCCATGCGGGTTCCTTTCGCGAAAAACCGGGGGACCATACCCCGCATCGGTGACGATGCAAGGCTTAGGGCGCGCTCGAACCGAAATTTTGAAGTGGGTACGATCTTGCGCCGGCGGGGCGGATGAATGGCAGCGCTCAATAGCGGTTTTGTCAGCTTTCGGTTGCTGCCTTTTCCGGCGCTGGCTCCGGGGCCGGCTTTTCGTCCGCCTGCGCCTCGGTCTCCTGCGTCTCGGTCGGCTTGCGCCAGTTGCGGATGAAGGCGGAAAGACGGTCGCCGATTTCGCCGGCGCTGAGGAAGACCGGCACCCGCGCCACCGGCGCGGTCGGCTCGAAAGACAGACCGAGGCCTATGATCTTGCCCTTGTCGTCGACGTCGCGGACGATCAGTTCTATCGGGCCGAGCAGGACGCGGTCGGCATATTCGGCATGGCCGCCGAGCCGCGCCGTGACCAGCGCGCCAACGGTGAGCTTTTGCTCCGCTTCGGCCAGGCCCGGCGTATAGGCCGCTTCCAATTCGGCGGCTGAGCGCGCGGGATCGACGGCGAAGGCACCGAAGAAATCGGCGTCCTCGGGATCGACCACGGCACGGCTGGCGAACAGCTTGTCGAGCAGGCGCGGATAGCGGTCCGGCACGAAAATGTAGACCTGGTCGCCGGCGGCGAGCCGGCCCATATCCTGGAAGCGCATCGAGCGGCCGTCGCGCAACACCAGCGAGGGTCGCGCCCAGCGTGGGATGCGCTCGCCGCGCGCCACCGGGCTGCCGTGTGCGACGCGATAGGCGAGAAGCTCGTGATGGGCCGAGCCCGGCAGTTCCAGCTCGACCTTGTCCAGCGGTCCGAGCCGTGCCGGCACGATCAGGCCGAGGCGGCGCGCCAGCGGTCCGACCGTCCAGCCCTGGATGACCAGCGATACGAGCACGATGATGAAGGCGGTGTTGAAGATGACACGGCCGTTTTCCAGGCCGCCGAGCAGCGGGGTGATGGCGAGCAGGATCGACACCGCGCCGCGCAAGCCGACCCACGAGATGAAGGCGACTTCGGGGCGCGGCAGACGGAACGGGATCAGGCAGAGCCAGACGGCGACTGGCCGCGCCACGAACATCAGGAATAGGCCGAGCAGCACCGCCGGCACCATGATCGCCGGGAACTGCGACGGCGTCGCGAACAGGCCGAGGATGAGGAACATGATGATCTGCGCCAGCCACGACATGCCGTCCTGGAAGCGCTTGAGGATGGTGACGGCTCGGATGTCGGAATTGCCGGCGATAAGGCCGGCGATATACACCGCCAGGAAGCCTGAGCCGCCAATGGCGCCGGCTGCTGCAAACACCATCAGCGACAAGGTCAAAACGAAGATCGGCAGCAGGCCGTGGTCGAGATTGAGCCGGTCGACGAGGCGCACGATGGCGAGACCGCCCAGCACGCCTACGATTGCACCGAGGCCCATGTTGAGGAGGAAGCCGAGGAACAGGCTGGTGACCAGAACATTGGTCTCGGGGTTGGCGTGGGCGGCGATGATTTCTACCAGCGTGATGGTCAGGAAGATGGCGATCGGGTCGTTGGTGCCGGATTCCACCTCCAGCGTCGAGCGCACGCGTTCGCGCAGATTGATCTCGCCGGCTCGCAACAGGAAGAACACGGCCGCCGCATCTGTGGAGGCGACGGCAGCCCCGAGCAGGAAGGATTCCAGCCAGGTGAGATCGAGCAGATAATGGGCGGCGACGCCGAACAGGCCGGTGGTGACAAGCACGCCGAAGGTCGCCAGCGACAAAGCCGGGCCTGCAGCCTGCCGCAAGGCGTTGAGCGGCGTGCCGAAACCGGAATCGAACAGGATGACGGCCAGCGCCAGTGAGCCGGCAAAATAAGCGATGCGGGCGTTGTCGAACTGGATACCGAGTCCGTCGGTGCCGGTGGCGAGGCCAATGCAGAGAAACAGGAGCAGAAGAGGGGCGCCGAAGCGGAAGGCGATCAGGCTCGAAAACGCGGCGGCGACGACAAGCGCTGTGCCGACCAGCGTGACGAGATAGATCGCATGCTCCATCCTGAAATCAGCCCCTCAAATTCGTCTGTCTCCTGCTTTGCGAGAGAGTGGGGCGAAGACGTGACCAGTGCAAGGCGGCAGGGTGGCTTTTTGGCCTATGCCGCTGATTTTTGGATGTTTTGGCGTCCAGGACACAATTTGGAAAGGCGCAAGCTGCGCTCATGAAAAACGCCCGGGCAAAGCCGGGCGTTCCAAGTCTCGAAAAGAGAGTTTTGTGATCAGGCGATGGTCTTGCCGAAGGCGACCGATGTGTCGCCCATGCGGTTGGAAAACCCCCATTCATTGTCGTACCAGGACAGCACCGACACGAAGTTGCCGTCCATCACCTTGGTCTGGTCGAGCGCCATGATCGAAGAGCGCGGATCGTGGTTGAAGTCGATCGACACATTCGGGTGATGGGTGACGCCGAGAATGCCCTTCAGCTTGCCGTTGGAGGCGGCGATCACCGCGTCGTTGATCTCCTGCACCGTGGTCGAACGCCTGGCGATGAACTTGAAGTCGACGACCGAGACGTTCGGGGTCGGCACGCGGATCGAGATGCCGTCGAGCTTGCCCTTCAGGTCGGGCAGCACCAGCCCGATGGCCTTGGCGGCACCGGTCGAGGTCGGGATCTGCGACAGGGCGGCGGCACGGGCGCGGTAGAGATCCTTGTGCATGGTGTCCAGCGTCGGCTGGTCGCCGGTGTAGGAATGGATCGTCGTCATCATGCCCTTTTCGATGCCGACCGTCTCGTGCAGCACGGCTGCCAGCGGCGCCAGGCAGTTGGTGGTGCACGAGGCATTCGAGATGACGATGTGGTCCTTGGTCAGCTGATCGTGGTTGATGCCGTAGACGACTGTGAGGTCGGCACCTTCGGCCGGGGCCGAGACGATGACGCGCTTGGCGCCGGCGGTCAGGTGTGCCGCCGCCTTGTCGCGGGCGGTGAAGATGCCGGTGCATTCGAGCGCGATGTCGATGCCCAGTTCCTTCCACGGCAGCTGCGTCGGATCCTTGATGGCGGTGACCTTGAACGTCTCCTTGCCGACGGTGATCTGGTCGCCGGACACCGAGACTTCATGCGGGAAACGGCCGTGCACGCTGTCGTAGCGCAAGAGGTGCGCGTTGGTCTCGACCGGGCCGAGGTCGTTGACGGCGACGACGTCGATGTCCTTGCGGCCGGATTCATGGATGGCGCGCAGGATGTTGCGGCCGATGCGGCCGAATCCGTTGATGGCAACTCTGACGGTCATAATTCTCTCCCTGGGAGTTGGAGGGCGGATGAGGGGTCCGCAGTTTCATAGCTGTGGAAGCAGAAAGAATCCAGCCGCGGTGGCGTGGATTTAAATCGATTAAGTTGGGCCGGCCCGGCGAGACCGCCTTACGCGATTTCGCCGAACCTTGAACCTATTTGGTATGCAGGCGGGCTTCCGCCGCCTTGGCCGCGGCTTCGGCGGTAATGCCGAAATGCGGATAGAGTTGCTCGATCGTGCCCGAGGCGCCGAAGCCTGTCATGCCGACGAAGATGCCGTCGGAGCCGATCAGATGATCCCAGCCCTGGCGTATGCCGGCTTCGATCGCCATCTTGATTGGCGCGTTGCCGATCGTTTTCTTGCGGTAGTCGTCGCTCTGCTGGTCGAACAGGTCGAAGCAGGGTACCGAGACGACGCGGGTCGGATGGCCGTGCTTTTCCAGCAGGTCGCGGGCGCCGAGTGCGATCTCGACCTCGGAGCCGGTGGCGAAGATCGTCACCGCTGCCTCGCCGCTGGCGGCAGCCAGCTCATAGGCACCCTGGCTGCTCAAGTTCTTGGCAACGAATTCGTTGCGTACCGTCGGCAGGTTCTGGCGTGTCAGCGCCAGCGTCGACGGCGTCTTTTCCGACTCGAGGGCGATCTGCCAGCATTCGGCGGTTTCCACAGCGTCGGCCGGGCGGAAGACATTGTGGTTGGGAATGGCGCGCAATGCGGCCAGATGCTCGACCGGCTGGTGGGTCGGGCCGTCTTCGCCCAGACCGATGGAATCATGGGTCATGACGAAGATCGAGCGGATGCCCATCAGTGAGGCCAGCCGCATCGACGGCCGGGCATAGTCGGAGAAGCACATGAAGGTGCCGCCATAGGCGATGAGGCCGCCATGCAGCGTCAGGCCGTTGATCGCAGCCGCCATGCCATGCTCGCGGATGCCGTAGTGGACATAGCGCTGGCCATAGTCGTCCGACGTGATGTTCTTGGTCTGGCTGGTCTTGGTGTTGTTGGAGCCGGTCAGGTCGGCGGAGCCGCCGATGGTCTCGGGCACGGCGCCGTTGATGACTTCCAGCGCCATCTCGGAAGACTTGCGGGTGGCGACCTTCGGCTTGTCGGCCGACAGCTTCTTCTTGTAATCAGCGATGACGGCGTCGAAATTGGACGGCAGCTTGCCGCTGATGCGGCGCTCGAACTCGGCCTTCAGCTTGGCATCGGCCTTGGCCAGGCGGCCTTCCCAGTCTGTACGCGCCTTGACGCCGGCCTTGCCGGCGGTGCGCCAGGCGTCGAGGATGTCGGCTGGAATCTCGAAGGGCGGCGAATCCCAGTTGAAGAACTTGCGCGCTCCAGCGATTTCGTCGGCGCCCAGGGGGGAGCCGTGCGCCTTGTTGGTGCCAGCCTTGGTTGGCGCGCCGAAGCCGATGGTCGTCTTGCAGGCGATCATCGTCGGCTTGTCGGAATGGCGGGCAGCTTCGATGGCATAAGCGATGGCTTCCGGATCGGTGCCGTCGATGTGGCTGGCATTCCAACCGGAGGCCTGGAAGCGAGCGACCTGATCGGTGTTGTCGGACAGCGAGACCGGGCCGTCGATCGAGATGTCGTTGTTGTCCCAGAAGACGATCAGCTTGTTGAGCTTGAGATGGCCGGCAAGCGCGATGGCTTCCTGGGAAACACCTTCCATCAGGCAGCCGTCGCCGGCCAGCACATAGGTGTAATGATCGACGAGATCGTTGCCGAAGGCGGCGTTCACGATGCGCTCGCCGAGCGCGAAGCCGACCGAATTGGCGAGACCCTGGCCGAGCGGGCCCGTCGTCGTCTCTATGCCGGCGGCATGGCCATATTCGGGATGGCCGGCGGTCTTCGAGCCCAACTGACGGAAGTGCTTGATCTGGTCGAGGGTCATGTCTTCGTAGCCGGTCAGATGCAGCAGCGAATAGAGCAGCATCGAGCCATGGCCGGCCGACAGGATGAAACGGTCGCGATCGGCCCAGTGCGGGGCCCTGGGATCATATTTCAGGAAGCGCGTGAACAGCACCGTGGCGATATCGGCGCAGCCCATGGGCAGGCCGGGATGGCCGGAATTTGCCTTCTCGACGGCGTCCATGGAGAGAAAGCGGATCGCATTGGCCATCCGGTCATGTTGTTCACGCGACGTCATGGTTCCTCCAGAAGTGGGGGTTTGGGGGCTTGGGAGAGCCCTTGAAAAGGGTGCGCGACACATAGCAGGCGCGGGCTTTTAGTCAACAAATCGGGTGCACATTTGCCGGTCTTGTGATGCCGGCGGCGGACCTACATTAGCGTTAGCGGGGGACAGTCGCGAGAGCTTTGTTGACGTTGCCTTCACCCGGTGCCTAATGTTTCAGAGATAACGCGTTCTGAACGTGAACGATTCGGTGATGGGCAGGGCACAGGACGAAGGCCATGACCGGGGAAGCCACACTCAAGGAAGTCATCGCGAGGCTGGGCAAAGCCATCGAGGGGCTGGAAAACGCCGTCGCGGCCAAGCTCGAGCATGAACGCGACTACTCCGAAGCCGAGGCCGAGGTGCAGCGGATGAACGCCGATCGCTCGCGGCTGGCGCAGGAACTCGACAATTCCGAAGCGCGTGCCGAACGGCTGGAAGATGCCAACAAGGAAGTCTCGCGACGTTTGGTGACCGCCATGGAAACCATCCGCGCCGTGTTGGACAGATAGGAGCTGGCCCGATGGCACAGGTCACGGTTTCAATCGACGGCAAGCAGTATCGCATGGCCTGCGACGAGGGCCAGGAAGAGCATCTGATCGACCTCGCCGAGCGCTTCGACCGCTATGTTTCACACCTGAAGGACTCGTTCGGCGAGATCGGCGATCAGCGGCTGACCGTGATGGCCGGCATCATGGTGATGGATGAACTCTCGGAGTTGCAGAAACGCGTCAAGGGCATGGAAAGCGAAGTGCTGACCCTGCGCAAGACCCGCGACGAGGCTCTGACCAAGGCCGACAAAAGCGATAGCGTGCTGACCAACGCGCTTGGCGCGCTGGCGCAGCGCATGGAAGATCTGACGGCGACGCTCGCGGTCAACAAGACCTGAAGCGGCGCGGCACTTCGCTCAACCAAAAGGCTTTCCTGCGCTTTTGGCTTGACCGGCAGCATGAAAATGCTCGCTCTGCCGCCGACAAGAGTTTCATATTATCTCGCGGTCACGATTTTTGCGCTAAGATGCGGCGACGCCGGAGCGTGGATGCCTTGATGGCGGCATGGTTTGCCGTGGCCCTCGCTCCTGACGGAATCTGTTGTAGGGGAGATTTGCCATGAGCCTTCGTATCAACGACATTGCGCCGGACTTCAGCGCCGAGACAACGCAAGGGACGATCAAATTCCATGACTGGATCGGTGATGGCTGGGCGATCCTGTTCAGTCACCCGAAGAATTTCACGCCGGTCTGCACGACCGAGCTTGGCACGATGGCCGGGCTGGAAGGCGAATTCAAGAAACGCAACGTCAAGATCATCGGTATTTCCGTCGATCCGGTCGCGAGCCATGACAAGTGGCAGGCCGATATCAAGACCGCGACCGGCCATTCGGTGAACTATCCGCTGATCGGCGACAAGGACCTCAAGGTCGCCAAGCTCTATGACATGCTGCCAGGCGGTGCCGGCGAGACGTCGGAGGGCCGCACGCCCGCCGACAACGCCACGGTGCGCTCGGTCTACGTCATCGGACCTGACAAGAAGATCAAGCTGGTGCTGACTTACCCGATGACCACGGGGCGCAATTTCGATGAGATCCTGCGCGCGGTCGATTCCATGCAGCTCACCGCCAAGCACCAGGTGGCGACACCGGCGAATTGGAAGCAGGGCGAGGACGTTATCATCACCGCTGCTGTCTCCAACGAAGACGCGATCAAGCGCTTCGGCGCCTACGAGACCATTTTGCCCTATCTGCGGAAGACCAAGCAGCCATCGGCCTGATCCCAGGCGCTTCGGAACGATCTTTGGCCTTCTCGCCCTTGCGAGCCAAGTGATACTTGACTGCCGCACCCGAGCGGACAACCATGCTCCTCTCGGGTGTCGTCAGAGAAAATCATTCCTGGCGACCGAGAGTTGGGGAAGCCGGAATTGGACGTAGCTTTGGCCAAGCCGCAGGTCAGCGGCTTCTATGACAAGCCGACCGGGGCCATCCAGTATGTCGTCGCCGACCAGGCGACGAAGCGATGCGCCATCATCGATCCGATCCTTGATTTCGACGAGAAATCCGGTGCTACGGCAACGAGGAATGCCGATGTCCTGCTCGACTTCGTCAGCGAACAGGGACTGAGCGTCGAATGGATCCTCGACACCCATCCGCATGCCGACCATTTCTCGGCGGCGCACTATTTGAGAGAGAAGACCGGAGCGCCGACAGCGATCGGCGACAGGGTCGTCGACGTCCAGAATTTGTGGAAGGCGATCTACAACTGGCCGGATTTTCCCGCCGACGGTTCGCAGTGGGACAGGCTGTTTGGTGAAGGCGAAACCTTCAAGGTCGGCACGCTTCCGGTCAAGGTGCTGTTCTCGCCTGGCCATACGCTGGCCTCGATCACCTATGTCATCGGCGATGCCGCCTTCGTCCACGACACGCTGTTCATGCCCGACAGCGGCACAGCGAGGACGGACTTTCCCGGCGGCAGTGCCGCGCGGCTCTGGCGCTCGATCCAGGACATCCTGGCATTGCCGGACGAAACGCGCGTCTTTGTCGGCCATGACTATCAGGCAGGCGGCCGCGAGCCCTTATGGGAAAGTACGGTGGCGGCGCAGAAGGCCAGCAATATCCACCTTGTCGCCGCGCGCACCGAGACCGAGTTCGTCGCCTTGCGCGAGGCTCGCGACAGGACGCTGCCGATGCCGCGGTTGATCCTGCATGCGTTGCAGGTCAACATGAATGGCGGGAGGCTGCCGGAACCGGAAGCCAATGACCGGCGGTATTTGAAGTTTCCGCTAGATGGGCTTTGAGGGCTTTGCCGGCCCGGCGCCTTTCAGAACCTGGGTTCCTCGCCCCACGTAGTGGGCTAGGCGATTCACACATCTCGCAGGCTCCAGCCGTGTGCTATGGATTGGAAGTACTGAAGGCCGTGGCGGAAGGT